>MGPH01000037.1:9896-67466 GCA_001797365.1 Deltaproteobacteria bacterium GWA2_45_12 | reverse complement strand
CCCGTGATTTTGGAGCCGAAGGCATTGGGCTTTGCCGCACCGAGCACATGTTTTTTGAAGCCGAACGTATTGAAGCCGTGCGTGAAATGATCTTGGCGGAAACGCGGGAGGCACGCGAAAAACCGCTGGCCAGAATTCTCCCCATGCAAAAGGGTGATTTTAAGGGCATCTTCCGTGAAATGAAGGGCTTGCCGGTTACCATCCGCCTTTTAGACCCCCCTCTTCATGAATTCCTGCCCCATACCGACGAAGAAATTTCGGCCCTGGCCCAAAGAATGGGACTTTCTGCCGAAATCTTGAAACGTAAAAATGATTCACTCAAAGAATTCAACCCCATGCTGGGCCACCGTGGTTGTCGTTTGGGAATCACCTTCCCTGAAATTTATGACATGCAGGTACGCGCCATCATGGAAGCCGCCTGCGAGCTGGTGAAGGAAGAAAAATTCAAAATCATCCCCGAAATCATGATTCCTTTGGTCGGGCACGTCAATGAATTGAAGTTGATGAGAAAAAATGCCGAAACCGTCTGCCAACAGGTCATGAAGGAAAAAGGCGTAAAGATAAAATACCTCATCGGCACCATGATCGAGCTCCCTCGTGCGGCCATCACAGCCCATGAAATTGCTGAATATGCCGACTTCTTCAGCTATGGCACAAATGACCTGACTCAAACAACGTATGGTTTATCCCGTGATGATGCCAGCAAGTTCTTGCCTTTTTATGTAGACCACCACATTCTCGACATCGATCCATTTGTTTCGCTTGATCAAAATGGAGTCGGGGAACTTGTCCGCATGGGGCTTGAAAAAGGCCGCAAGGTTAAAAAAGATTTGAAACTGGGCCTTTGTGGCGAGCATGGTGGCGACCCCGAATCGGTCAAATTTTGCCATCGCATCGGGCTTGATTATGTCAGCTGTTCCCCTTACCGTGTTCCCATTGCACGCCTGGCAGCAGCCCACGCGGCGTTGGAAAAATAATTATATGGTTCGACGTAGCTTACCATATCCATGTAAGGGCAATTCATGAATTGCCCTTACATATACAAGCTTGTCGAAGGGTGATTGATTCAATGACTCTTAAAAAAACAATTTTTCTTTTTTTATTGTGCACCTCCTGCGCTTCCAATCAGAATATTTTCCCCGATTTGCCCACAGCGCTTGACAGTGCCCACATTGCCCTTCCAAATCCTATTAGTGTTGTTGCCGATACCGCCAATGAACAGATTATTCTTGTCAACTCCAACGTTGATTTCTTTTACGAAAACGGTTCCATCATCACCATTTCGGTGGATGCCACCGACCCGAATGCCCCTGTTCTTACGGCAACCGATCTTGTCACAACGCCCCGCTATGCAGGCACTGCCGCCTTTGACGGTGCAGCTTCCTTGTATGTCCCTTTTCGTGAAAACGATCAATTAATCAAATACACCGTCGGGACCGGGACCATTGACCAGACAGCCACGGGAACCGTTGGGAAAAACCCTTTTGGAACCGCTGTTCATAACGGGGAAGTTCTTGTGGTCAGCGACAAAGAGCTTAACATTTTGGACACCGACCTAAACAGCCTGACCGATATCGATTTAACAAGCGCTTCTGATTCTGGTGTTCGCAAAGCCAGCACAAAATATGTCGAAAACATTGCGGTCGATACCACCAATGACAGAGCTTTCATTTCAAACCGTAAAGGAAAAATTATTATCGTCGATTTGGACACCAACACGCTCACCCATGTTGTCAGTGATTCAACCCCCAATCCCGGTGGCACTCAGGAACCTTTAAACACCCGCGGGATTCTTTTTGACGACCATTTCATTTATTCAACCGATGGCAGTCCCCCTTCTGTTTTTGTTTTTGATGCCGATTTGGTCGATGACGCCGACCCCCTGGAAATTGATGATGCCGATATTCTGGTAAAATTGATCGACGTTGAATTAAACCCCAATGGGATTGTCATTAACACGAATACGAACCGGGCCTTTGTGGCTAATTCGTCCGACAAATCCATTTCGGTCATTGACTTGACTTTGCTTGAAGAAATCCAGCGCATTTCTTTAAAAGAAGCGGATACGGGTTTTGAAACAGGCTCCCAGCCGTTTGCCCTGGCCACGGGTGCTTTTAATGGGGGAGCGACCGAGCTCGTTTTAGTAGCCAATATTGATTCCAATAACATTACTGTAATCAATGCCGGCACATTGCAGGTCGTGGCGTCGTTCCCATGATTTCAAATCTCCCCTCCCTTGAGGGGAGGGGACTAAGGGGAGGGTGCCAATTGAAACCACCCTCTCCCTAACCCTCTCCCCTCAAGGGAGAGGGAATAGGATAAAAATTTTATGTTTCGAATTCTCATTATTTTTTCAATTTTATTTTCTTCCCTTTCCTGCAGCTCGTCCCAAGTGAGCAACAGATACAACCAGCCCGTATTGGTGGCCGTTGATTCAACCAATAACCGCCTTTTCATTCTGGAAAAAGAAGGCCGCCTGTTTGCCCTAAGCGCCTCTTCACGTTCAACCCTTGTCAATTCTCCTTTAGTCAACAAGCACCGCAATGAAACCATTTATGACTTGTTGCCATCGGTTCCCACCCATGTGGCCGTTGTCACCGTGGGAGGCACCTCCCGGCTCTTTATTTCCGGATTGTTGGCCAATGATGATGGGGACCTTGTTTCCAACCGCATTCTTGTTCTTGATTTTGATGGCACCACCATCACGGAAGCCTCGTTTTCGCCCATTATAGTGGGCGCCGGAGAGACCAATGTTTTAGGCGGGCTGGAAGCTGACAACACCAATTTGCGCGTGTATGTCACCGACACCACGGGGGAGGATCTTTATTTCTTTAATGCCGAAGATGGCACAGAGGACAATACTTCCATTGCCATTTTAGGGGCCCCTAATGAAATGAGCCTGAATGGAAACCGTTTATATGTGGCCAATAGTTCTACAGATGCCGCCGAACAACTCATCACCGTTGTCAATGTGGTCAGCTTTGCCACATCAACGATTGATTTGGATGTGCCCACGGACGATATCAGCGTTATTACCAACAGTAATCTTGATGAGGACAATAATAAAGTAATGCTGGTTAAACAATCAAACCTTCAAAGAGTTTTGGTACATAAGGTAGCCGCCACCTTCGATTCATCGACTGCAATTCCTGTACCTGAAAGCAATAACACAGCCGATGACGGTGAAATCAACAGCACCAACAGCATTTCTTCAGCCATTGGGTCCGTGCTTGTCACAAAAACCTCGGACGGAACCCTTTATGGTTATGTCCCGCAATCGGATGGTTATGTTTCTCTTTTGACCATTCAAGCAGACCTCACCACCTTTGTTGCCGACGAGCTTTTTACTTCGGCTGAGGCTTTTCAAAATATCGATGTCTATACCGATGGTAGTGGCAATGGAGATACCATCTATACTCCTGCATCAGCCACCGGTGATTTGGGTTATTCGAAGGTGGGAAACGACAGCATCAGTATTCAATTTTAGTATTGGTCGATCCCTGAGCGGAGTGGTCCCCGAGCGGAGTCGAGGGGTCGAAGGGAGCGGCATTTCGACTCCGCTCAATGACCGCTTAAAGATCGGTGACCAGCTTTAAAACACCGCCCACTCTGGCCCAAGGTCGGCTGCATGAGTGGAAATGACATACACAAGGGCTTTCACGTCATCGACAAAGGTGAGTTCTTCGGTCCCATCTTCAAAGAAAACCTGATGCACATCGTCTTTGACTGCTTCCCAATCAATGCCCGAATCGCTGGAATAGGTGTAGGAGAGAAGATCGATGATGAAATCCACCTCGTCTTCGGTGTAGGTGGCACTGTCGGTGAGTTCCCCTTCTTCGTATTCACGGCAATAATCCAAAACCGAGGGGACATAATCCTGGGTTTCTTCACGCATTTCATTTAGAAAATCATTGCCAGCATCACCAATGGCCTGGCGCGCCCGCGTAATACCTCCATTATAGGCCGCCGCCTGCCAAGAACTTTTTCCATCTTTGGTCTGGAAAAGATCCCTTAATTCATCGCGTAAACTTGAATAATTTTCATAAACAAAATACGGCTGCCAATGGAAATAAAGGCCCGCGGCAATAATGCCAAAATTAAAATTGGCCACACTTGAAATGGAAACACCCTCGATTTCATGCGCGGAAGGGTCCAATGTCAACCGGTACTGCTCGCTTGCGGGTTCGCTTCCAAAATAAGTGAGCTCATCAATGAACACATCATCGGGGTAATAGGTGCCTGACCGGTCGGTCCAAAACCAGCTTGCCACACGGTCGGAATAACTTTCATCTAACTGAGCCTGGCCAAAGGTATTGGTAATCTGAAAACAACCTTCCCCATGGCTTGCAGACACAGCGGAACAATTGCCCGCCGACTCTTGCGACAAAATACCCATCAAAAAATAAGGATTGATCTGGTGGCGCACCGATTCCCACGCCAGAAAAAACAAATCCTCTTTTGAAAACAGAAGACGCAGTCCATTGATCGAACCATCCACGCGGTTTAAAACAAAAGTCGAGGTAAGATTGGGGTCATAATCGTAATTACAGCCTGTAGCATCCAAAAGATCCTGCCCCGAGGTATATAAATAATTTCCCGAAAGCGGAGCATAGGAAGGCTCGCAGATATCGTTATCCACGCAAAGGGCTTTTAGATCGGCAGAGGCATACACATTCCGAGAGCCCGCGGAAGGATTACCTCCGATATTACGCACAGTTTCATGACCGTTATCATCATCCCCATTTCCACCAAAACCAGGCACTTTAAATAAAGATGACAAAGAAGGTGTCGATTGACAGGAAACTAAAAAAATGGAAACGAGAAGAAATAATATTCGAAACATTTGATAACGTGTAGGGGCAAACCCATACCTCTTGTTCCCACGCTCCAGCGTGGGGACACAAGTTTTCGACGCTAGAGCGTCGCCTTTTACGTTCCCACGCTGGAGCGTGGGAACAAGATTTATGCATTCTAGGTTATTTCTTCATGAATGATCAACCTCTCAAAATTTATTTTCAAACAGATCTTGTGCCCCTTGTTTTTAAAGGTGAAAAAGCCTGTTCGCTTTTAAATGGACAACTCACCAACGACATCAAAAATTTGAAAACGGGTGAGACAAATTACAATCTCCTCCTCACCATCAAAGGAAAAGTCGTGGCAGATATGCATGTCCTTCGGAACGAAGATGACTTTGAAGTATGGGTACCCCGAATTTTCGTGGAAAAAGTCCTGGATCACTTTAAGAGATTAGCTCCCCTGTCGAAAGTTGAAATTATCCGTCCTCCAGGGGACGGGAAAAATCCCCCTCGGTCCCCCTTTTCTAAAGGGGGATGCCTCGAATCCGAACGCATCGAAAACGGCATTCCCAAAGTGGGCGTGGATGTCACCGAGGAAAATCTCCCCCAAGAAGGAAAATTAGACCATGCTTTAAGCTTCACTAAAGGCTGCTATCTAGGCCAAGAAATCATCGCGAGGCTTCATTACAAGGGGCATGTGAATAAGATTTTGGAATTGTTAGTCATCGAAGGGAAAGAAGTGCCGGAACCCGGAACTCTCATCATGAAGGATGAACAAATTGTGGGCAAAGTGACCTCGTCGACTTTTTCAACAAAATATCAAAAACCAATTTGTCTGGGGTATGTGCCGTATAAGATGAAGGAAGCGGGAACGGTGTTTGAAATTGGTGGAAAGATGGCGAGAATTCTTGAACGTCACCCCGGCCCTTCGACTACGCTCAGGGACCTCTCTTTAAATAATCCCGTTACCGGTTCCTGAGCGGAGTCGAAGGACCGGTCCCAGCATCATTCGCCATTTTTTTCCACCTCAAAATCGGCCATTTTTTCTCTAACGCTATTTTTTCCAATTTTCGCTTCGGATTCACCACGCGTGGGTGCCCAATCTGGTATAAAAGCGCAACATCCCGCCAATGGTCGGTATAAAAATAACAATCTTTAAGGTCCACTTGGTGTTTTTTAGCGGCTTTGATTGCATAATGGACCTTGTTGGTCCCATAACATAAGGGTAAACACAGGCGATTGGATAAAATCCCGTTTTCTATTTCCGGCCCCATGCAATAGACATCGTCCACTTTTAATTCATCCATCAGAATTTTCATTGTCATGTAGGGCGCACTGGTGAGTAAAATAATTTTATGCCCTTCATTCCGATGATGTTCAATTTGATTGATGGCCTCGGAATAGATAAGGTGTTTGAGATCGCGATCATAGGTTTCACGCCCCACTTTAAAAAGTTCTTCAAGGGACAACCCCACCAAATCAGCAATGGCATTTTTGTAAACTTTTTGGACATCGGGGTCGTGAAAAATTGAGATAAGCGAATAACCAACGGCCTGAATCAGGCGGCGCTTTTTCATATACCCACGGCGCACCAAACGCAAAGTGGTGTAATACCCCGAATTGCACGGCATCAGGGTGTGATCGACGTCAAAAAAAGCAATGGAGTGTGATGAAACCATATTCCGTAGGGACAATCCTAGGATTGTCCCTATTTTTCTCATATCATGGGGAATAAGTGAGTCAAAGATCCGTATTAAAAATATTTTTTATTTTGATGAAATTTTAAGCAACTTTCTGGCAAGGAAATCGATATGTACGTAAAAATATGCCAATACCATTTTTAGCCCCTAGAGCCCTGCCTCACAGAGCAACCCCCACCCAAATTGTTGGGCAATACAGAAGTGTGCTTCGTCGCGCCATGCCCCGGGTGGATGTGGATCAATTCCATATCCATTCCAACCCTCTCCCCATCGAACGCCAAGCGCATGGGGCTTTGAAGAGTTTGCGGCCTGATTCCCCTTGGACGGGCTCAACCAATGTCATTACCATCAGCCCGCCCACCCCACGCCGAGTCATTGCCATTGAGGACGGAAACAACGGAAGCTTTGCAACAGCCGCGGTGGGTCTTTTGCCTCCCATTCTCTTGAATACGGCAGGGGACCAAATCGGCGATACGGCCGTCATCTATCACGAAAATCTAGGCCACGCCCCCCATGTGGACCCCATTACCTCTGTGGAAGACATGTTTGATGCCTTCGTTACCTTTTATTACCGAGGATTTCGGGAAGCTTTTGAAGCCCTCCCCTTCCTCAGCGGCCTTCCCATCCACGAACTTGGGTTTAGTCGAGGAGCGGGATTTATGGTTTATGCCCACGACCTTATGATGACAGAATCCGGTCCCCATGCGATCTGGACATCCGAAGAAAATCACACCGAGATTGCCACCTCCACCCTCATCAGCCCTGCCATTCGGATGAATCGTTTTATGGAATGGGCCTCCCTCTTCAGCTTTTTCTTTTATTTGATCCCCCCCAAATGGATCTTCCCTCCCGGCATTGACAAAGAAAGCACCGAGGGCCGGTTGATTCAAGAATTCACGCGAGAAGGGATACGTTCCACCCATATGGGACGGATATTTGCCAGGGACTTTTGCGGTTTTGTGAAGGGAATGGCACAAAAAATCCGAGGCTTGAACATGACGGACGCCGATGAACATGCGCTGCCTTATCCACCCACTCTCTTGGCCGTGTCCCCCGAAGGAGATGGATGGATCGACATGGATGAAGCCATGAGGCACTGGAATGAATCTCTCAACGAAAACCCACAGCATGTGCTTTACAGATTTCAGGGACACCATAATCCCTTTGGAAACGATGAGGGAAGGATACTCATGAGGCGTGTAAGGCAATTTTGGGAACGTCACGAAGGTTGATCGAGAAATGTTCTCGTGGACTCATCGCTCGTAATACGGGGTTCACGAGTAAATGGCGTAATTAAAAAAATGGACATGGTGAGCTCCGTTCCGCAAACGGAATCCCGCTACGCGGTGATCGAACCATGATTTGGCATCACGCCATTGATGGTTCGACTGCAGTTCACCAAAATTATCGAAAGGACTTTTTTATGGGAACTATGACCAATCTTTTACAAAGACTTGATAAATTGGATGGAGCAATCGACGGAAAATATTCAAATATTCCTCTTGGAGGGACGCGTGGGCATGTTTGTCAGGCTGAGGAAGATGTAAAAAAAGTATTGGCCGATAATAAAGCGGATCTCACTCAAGCCAAAACCGTTTCAGCAATGTATGGAAATCAACAACTCACTCCTTTTACTTGTGATGATTTCTCCAAAAAACTCAAATTTCTCGTGGATTTTTCAGAAAAAAACCCCGTAACAAAAATGTTTCAGAAAAAAATGGGGGGGCCAAAAACAAAAGTGACTGAAGCGGATGTTTATGCTTATTTTGCCGTGGATTACCTGATAGCCCTTTATTTAACCGATAATAGTAATGGTTTTACAGGCAATGAACCTTTAGCTCAGGCTTTAGCTACGTTGGGAGATGTTAACTTTTCCACTTATCATCAATTTATTGAAGAATTTAAATCAAACGGAATGGTCGAAGCAGCAAAAACCCCCGTTGTATTCAACAATAGTGCAAATGCCATTGCTGTTTTAAAAATGTTGAGCCAGCAATATAGTGTGGATGCAAGTGTGTTGGACGAAAAACCGGCAAAAAAATAACCCTATCCCGTAGGGACAATCCTAGGATTGTCCCTACTTACCCTACCTCGGCGACAACATTGTCTTTGGATCCAGATATTTTTCAATATCGGCATCTGAAAGAGTCTTTTCGGCCTTTAATAATTCCCGAATGGTTTTGTTTTCTTTAAAGGCTTTTTTGGAAAGGGCCGCTGCTTTGTCATAACCAATGACAGGATTCAGATTGGTGACAAGCGCCAGGCTTTTTTCCATGAGCTCGGTGCACCGTTCTTTGTTGGCAGCAATGCCCCTGATGCATTTATCAGCCAACATCACGCTGCCATTGGTCAAAAGCTCGATCGACTCAAATAAATTCCCTGCAATCACGGGCATCATGACGTTTAACTCGAAATTGCCGTGCTGCGCGCCAATTTGCACTGCCAAATCATTTCCCTGCACCTGTGCTGAAATTTGCATGACCGATTCAGGAATGACCGGGTTTACCTTGCCGGGCATAATGGAAGAACCGGGTTGAAGTTCGGGCAGATAAATTTCGGTAATGGCACAGCGAGGGCCGGAAGAAAGCCAACGGATATCATTGGCAATCTTCATCAATGAAACAGCAATGGTCTTTAAAGCCCCACTGGCAAAGACACAGGCGTCTTTGGCAGCTTGGGCTTCAAAATGATTTTCGGCCTCGGTGAATTTTAAGCCTGTTTGTTTGGTCAGATTTTCACACACTTTTTTGGAAAACTCAGGGTGCGTATTAATTCCCGTACCCACAGCGGTTCCCCCAATGGGAAGCTCCAAAAGCCCTTCAAGGGCATGGGCCAGGCGTTTAAAGCTGTGCTCAATTTGTGAAGCATAACCTGAAAATTCCTGCCCCAAAGTCACAGGGGTTGCATCCTGTAAATGGGTCCGCCCGATTTTGACCACATCCTTAAATTCTTTAGCTTTATCACCAAGCGCTTTATGCAGTTCTTTGAGCGCGGGAATAAGCCCCTTTGCCATGCCCAGAGCCGCTCCCACATGGATGGTCGTGGGAATAACATCATTGGATGACTGCCCCATGTTGACATGGTCATTGGGATGCACCGGTTTTTTGGAGCCCACCATCCCGCCCAAAGAGGGATTTGCCAGGTTCGAAATAACCTCATTGGCATTCATGTTGGTGGAAGTGCCGGAACCGGTTTGATAAATGTCCAATATGAAGTGGGTATCGTGTTTTCCTTCGGCGACTTCGAGGGATTTTTCGGCAATGGCTTTGGAAAGCTTGGCGTCTAAGCGCCCCAAGGAACAATTGGCCTCGGCCGCCGCCCATTTGACAAGGCCCAGCGCTTTGATAAACCCCCGGTCAAACCGGCGTTTTGAAACATGGAAATTATCCACCGCGCGCTGTGTTGAGGCGCCATATAAAAATTGTTCAGGAATTTGAACTTCCCCCATGGAATCGGATTCGGTGCGTGTTTTCATAATATCCTTTCCTTTTAAAATGGTTCAAATAAAGACGGCCCTACGGATACAAAACAATGGATATTTCCACAATAGAAAAAACCCTGATTATTCTCAGGAAAAAAATCAAGCAATGGAAGGTCCCCGTCGTGGGCGTGATTGCCGAGAATGCCGTTGATCGGCCGTTTGAAACTTTGATCAGCACCATCTTGTCGCTGCGCACAAAGGATGCCGTGACCATGGCCGCTTCCCTCCGGTTATTTGAAAAAGCCAAAACGCCGCAAGAAATTCTGAAATTAAAACCGCAAGAAATTGAGAAACTCATCTACCCCGCCGGCTTCTACAAAACCAAGGCAAAGAGCATTTTGAAAACCTGTGCGATCTTGATGGAAAAATATGATGGAAAGGTCCCGCGTTCGATGGAGGAGCTGCTAGCCCTTCCCGGTGTCGGGCGGAAAACAGCCAATCTCGTTTTGACGGTGGGATTTAATGATTACGGCATCTGTGTGGATACTCACGTTCACCGCATTTCAAACCGCTGGGAATTCATCAAAACAAAAACACCGGACGAATCCGAAATGGCCCTTCGCCAAAAACTCCCCAAAAAACACTGGAAAACCTATAACGACATTCTGGTCACCTTCGGCCAAAACCTGTGTGTCCCTATTTCACCGTGGTGTTCTAAATGCCCGGTGAGAAAACATTGCCAAAGGATGGAAGTAAATAAATCGCGGTAGGGACAATCCTAGGATTGTCCCTACACCCAATCCCTTAAAATTTCCCGCAACTCTTCTTCCCATTTGCCGATGATAGTCAAACTACTATAGCAGTTTAACTTTTGATTCAGACCTTATCTTTCCCCCTTTAAAAAAGGGGGATTAAGGGGGATTTGTTTTCGTGCCCGCTTTGTTTATATCTCCCCCGATGCAGAAAAGAATACGGGTAAAATCTCCCTGTGTCCCCCTTTTTTAAAGGGGGATGCAGTGTAAATGTACACTACTAAAAAGTTAAAACCCCACTAGAAAAAAATTTATGGCAGGACCTACGTTTAACTTATTACGCCCGGGAGGGCTTGGGTTGACTCATGCGGGATACCATCCTGCCGGCAGTTTGCTCGCTTTTCCCCGAAGAAGCACACCCCAAAGACAAACCCACACTTCCACTTTTTTAACTGTAAACCCTGGCCACACTTTGGCTGGCTTGGCTGCACGCAACTCAACACCCGGCATAGCCACTTTAGAAGTCGAAAATCCCGCTCTTCCCGAAATCCCTGCCATAGACCCCTTCCATCATGGTGCCGCTCACATGGCCCGGCAAGCGGTGTATGATGGGAACGGAAATTTGGCGGGGTATGACGATGCCTCGGGTTATCGGATGGCGGGAAATGATGAGCTGGTTACGGGTGCCGGGGAAACAGTCACCTCCGGAACATCAACAAGAAAAAAAGTCACCATCGCCAAGGCTCTAGCTTGGACAGGGTTGGATGTGGCTTTTGAATCAGAATTAAAAGCTGAAAAAGCCAATCGTGTCCTTGCTATCAAGCAAAAGGAATTCATCGACAAAAGTCATGAGAATATTCTTGCCGGATTGCAATTCGTAACCCCGCGCCATGGTCAATTAAAAGATCCAGATCCCAATCAAAGGCCAAAAATACTTGTTTTAGGTGCAGGTCGCTGCAAAGAAATTCCGTTAAAAAAACTGATTGAGGCCGGTTACACTGTGATCTTATCCGATATAAACGATACTGCTCTCAAACAAGCCGTCAACGATCTTGACTTTAACTTAAGAAAATATGCCATTCGGGACGAAAGAGATTTTACTGGCGATCTGCTTTTAGAAATTATCCCTGAAATTGACGACATCATGGCTACAAGTTCTACCATCGAAGAAGCTGTGCAAAACTTGAGAACCCTTTTGGACAACTTTAGCCAAGAACGATTTGATGCCATGGATTTGATGGGCCCATGGAAAGATGCCGAATACGTTGTTTCGTCGATGGTCCTTACCCAATTCACCGAATCACTTGTTCACGCCATTGCCAACCGTTTAGCCAACCATTACGAAGTAACCGGAGGGCATCAGCAAGTTTCAACAACATACATGCAAGCAATCCTGCCCTCTATGTTTAATTTGAAAGTGCAGGGAATTAAAGCACATGTAAGAGCTCTGGCTAAATTTAATGGGCCGACATACTTGTCCTCAGATGTTTTTGTATCTTTTCCCCCTAGCATAAAGCTGTATGCCATCCTTTTAAAAACTTCAAATACGGCAGCACAAGCTTTAGCTGAAATTATTCCCGATGATCTCACCCTTCAACCCGTTCTTACCTTTGCCCCATGGACTTGGAGCCATCCAGAACGGATATCCAATATTCAAGGCATGGTCCTAGCCCCAAAGTCATCAACATCGCTTCAAGCCACAGCCCGCAAACGCGCCAGCTTTGATGAGATTAGAGATTGGATATACTTGGGAAAGTCTATTGATTACAAAAGAGCGGCGCAATTTTCACCCCAAGAAGGCCCCTTCATTCAAAAAAGTAAGGAAAATATTCTAGAAGCACTCGGCCAAGTAACCGCCTATCATGGGTTTCCAAGCCATGCTGACCCGGAGCGCCGCCCCAAAGTTCTGGTACTCGGTGCTGGTCATTGTCGCGAAATACCCATTGAGGAAATGGTTGCCGCTGGCTACACCGTCATTCTTAACGATGTTCAGTTAGAACCCATGCAATTAGCTCATCACAGACTTCCTGCTGAAATAAAACCATTTGTTCAATTAGATCATCGCGATTTCACGGGGGGACTTTTTCAGGAAGTTGTAGCTGAACTCATGAATATTTTTGATACAAGCACAACGGCAGAACAAACTGTACAAAGAATTTTGCAATATATATCTGAATTTAACTTATCCCGTTTGGCATCGCTGGGGCCTGTTTATGCAAAAGATAAAGTAGCTTTCGTTGTCTCATCGATGGTTCTCACCCAATTTGCTGCCATGTGTTTTCAACCAGTCATTGGACATCTTCAACGACGTTATCCCGAAACTCGTAATCCTTGGTTTGAGGTGGAATACTCAGTGGCATCGATCCCTCTCTTGAATGTTTTCAGATATCATGTCCAATTAGCCCATCTTCAACAAGTGGCACAAACCGGAGCTCTGAGTTATCTTTCATCTGAAGTGGTAACGGTAACTCCATCAACTACAGATCCTCAAGTTTTTAACCCACGAGGTGGGCCTGTTGAATATCTTTATGAAATAGTACCGGAAGATTCATCCAATCATTCTTCTTTAAAAATTATAAAAGCTTTTGATTCTATTGAATGGGAAAATTTAGGATATCACCGAGAAATTGATGGTCTTATTTTAGAACCACATCGTTAATTCAGAAATCTCTGGTTGGCTAGAATTATAAAGAAGGGGATGATGCCAAACCCTATCAGGAAAAAACACTTAAACTGGCATTAAAAGAAATTTATGGCGAAAAAGAAGAAAAAAAATAACCAATATCTCAAAATCGTCGAGTGGTCCGATGAAGACGGTTGTTATGTGGGCCGGGCACCGGGACTAATCTTGGGCGGGATCCAAACCCCTAACAACCGTCCACAAATCGGACTCCACCGTCTTTTTTTTGGACGCTTTTTACACTTCCACTGCGCCTCCTGCTGATATTTCAGCCACTTAATCCTGGCATCCAAATTGCTTTAGTCATTTTCGATGGGCAGGAACCACAGATTTTTAAATAGTTCTTGTCTATACATACTTATATGCATAAAATCATACATCACGATAGGGGCTATACTTTTGAGTGGCATATAAAAAAGGAGCTGGAAAGTATTAAAAAGCATGGCATCCCCTTTGGAAAAGCCATAGAGGTTTTTTCAGATCCGAAAATAATCCATGTCGAAGATGACAAACATTCTTCTGAAGAAAACAGACTTTATGCCATCGGTAAAACTCTAGAGGGGAAAATAATCACCGTGCGATACACTTTACGCGGCAGTACGATCAGGGTTTTCGGTGCAGCCTATTGGAGAAAATATTATGAAAAAAATACCTGACCCCAGTAAGATGAAAAGGATCAAGGGCCCTGTCCTCTCCAAAGAAGAACTGGCCCGGGCAAAAATCAGGATTACTACTAACCTGGACAAAGATGTCTTGGAAGCACTACGCGACATGGCGCTTCAAAGCGGAAATAAGTACCAAACAATCCTCAACCAGGCTTTAAGGGCATATCTTCTTCAAGAAAAAAACGGAATCTTGGAACGCATTACCCGTTTGGAGAAAGCCGTGTTTAAGTCTTAACTCCCATCAATTTAATGGAAACCTTTTCCCATAAGATACCGATAATAGTCGGGAGGATTTAAAATATGGGTGCCCCCGTTTTACACCATGATTTTGTGACAAGAAGCTTCAGCGTCTTTGGCTATACTTTTAAAGTTCGGGGAGAGGCGAAGTTCATGACCAATGATAATTTTCGCCTGCTCGAAGAATCCTTCGCCGAAGCTAGTGAATATTTGAAACTTTTGAGCCAAGGTATCTCCAAGGAACAACCTCTCTCCATTGTCTTGAGCGAACCATCCAGAATCGAACAGGAATGCCCTTTTTCCCAGGCCTATTATGAACCAGATGATAATACCGTGCATCTTTCGGGCGAGGACTTAACTCGTGAAATCGTCCTACACGAACTAAATCATGCCATCGATGATTTTACATATGTCGATCCTAACAACCCCAAGGATTTCGATGAGTATTACGCGTCGGAACGGCAACCGAATCACCCCATTTTATTGGATAAGAACCAGAACCTATGTCGGATCCCAGAGCTTCAGGAATTTCGTGATAAATTTGGGGCTGCATGCCGTATTTTGCGGGACGAAAAGCGCCTTCGTTATTTGAGGTCTCGTTTTCGTGATCATGGCCTACGGGACAGCTCTTATTGTATTAATCCGCAGGAATCCGTCGCTGTCGCAAATTACTATACCCATAACCAAACGATTACGAGAATCCGTGAAAAATTCTTAGCCGGCAATTGGGAAAAATTTGGAGACGCTTATATTGATGCAACTGATCTTTATGACCCAAAAATTTTCAATGAGGTTTTTGAAACGAGCGAGGAGTTCGCAGGGGCATTTGAAAAATTTAAAAATCTCCTTGAGTCCGAAATCCCTTCCGTCCGTGCTTTGGCAGCCAAAATGTTAGGGAATCTGGGGGTTCCTTCGGTCATTCCAAATTTAATCCGTCATTTGGATGATCCCGATGAATCAACTATGAAAGCTGCTATCGAGGCTCTAAGCTGTTTTACTGACCAAGCTTTTCAAATTGTGCCCTTATTCGTTCAAATAATAAAAAAAGGATATGATCCCTCTCACCCTTCTCGCCGGTCTTATATCACGCATGCCATTCGACATATGGCTTGGGTTGGCCTTCCTGATCCTATACTTTCTGAAATTTTAAACGATCCTGATCCTAAAATACATAGCCTGGCCCTCTTAATCATGAAGGATGGACGCATCAAAAAGTTTTAGATGGGTGTCGCGTCCCACCATCCACAAATCGAACTCCCACCGTCTCTTTTTTAGACGCTTTTACCTTCTATTTTCAATAAACCCTTGGAATTTCAGCTCCTGATAGATGGCATAACAATTGCTATTTACCGTTTAAGAGGGGTTTCATGGTAGCTATTGAAATAATTCCAGTGGGGCAGATTGAACAGACGATTCTTTGGATTCGTGGGCAAAAAGTAATGATTGATGCGGATTTGGCTCGAGTTTATGGCGTTTCCGCAAAAAGGCTTAGGGAGCAGTTAAGGCGTAATTTAGCCAGATTTCCGGAAGATTTCATGTTCCAATTGACTAAAGAGGAAACCAGTGAAGTCTCCGCAAATTGCGGACACCTCTCCTATTTTAAGTTTTCTCCCACCCAACCTTATGCGTTTACGGAACACGGGGCTATTATGTTAGCCGCTATTTTGAATAGTGACATTGCCGTCCAAGCAAGTGTACAAGTTGTTCGTGCTTTTGTGAGTCTGCGAGAGATCTTGGCAACCCACAAAGCTCTCGCTCGAAAGCTCATGGAACTTGAGAAAAAATACGACACCCAATTTAAAAGTGTTTTTGATACGATCCGAAAATTGATTGAAACACCTACTCCAAAAAGCAGGAAAATCGGATTTTTAAATCATCCGTGATGTCCAAAGAAAAAACTTAGATAGCTAAAAATGAATAAATCCCTTGTCTCCCATTTTGGTTCTGTTACATCCCCGTTCATGGTTGAGTCTTCTTTCCTTCTCTCCGCTTTAAAAAAACATTTTGGATTCTCCCATTTCAGGCCGTTGCAGGAAGAAATCATCAATGAAGTTTTAGATAATCGCGATGTCTTTGCGCTTCTTCCCACGGGCGGAGGCAAATCACTTTGCTTTCAACTTCCCGCGTTGATCAAACCGGGGCTTACTTTGGTCATTTCTCCCCTCATTGCCTTGATGAAGGACCAAGTGGATGCCCTTGTTGCCAGTGGCATTGCAGCCACCTTTCTGAACTCGTCGCTGGATGCGGAAGAATTCAGCAGACGATTGCGTGATGTGGAATCGGGGCACTACCGTCTTCTCTACATCGCACCAGAGCGGCTCATGCTCCCGCATTTTTTAGAAAGGGTAAAGAACTGGGACATTTCTTTGATCGCCATTGACGAAGCCCATTGCATCAGTGAATGGGGACACGATTTTAGGCCGGAATACCGGAAACTCTCAGAGCTTAAGAAATATTTCCCCAATATTCCCATCCTGGCCTTGACCGCCACCGCCACGGGGCGCGTGCATCAGGATATTTTAAGCCACCTTAAGCTTCAGAATCCTCGTACCTTCATCGCCAGCTTTAACCGGCCCAATTTAAATTATCGCGTCACTCCCAAAGACAAAGCGGCGGGCCAGGTGATTCAATTTGTGCGGGCCCGGCCCGGGCAAAGTGGCATTATTTACTGCCACAGCCGAAAAGGGACCGAAACCCTCTCGGAAAAATTAAGTGCCGTCGGCATTCGCGCCAAACCTTACCATGCAGGCCTCTCCCCCGAACTCCGAAGCCGGCATCAGGAACTTTTTTCACGGGATGAAATCCAGGTTGTTTGCGCCACGATTGCTTTTGGCATGGGCATCAACAAATCCAATGTCCGTTTTGTCATTCATGCCGATCTGCCAAAAAATGTGGAAGGTTACTACCAGGAAACAGGACGCGCCGGGCGCGATGGGCTTCCCTCGGAATGCCTCCTTCTTTTCAGTGCAGGGGATGTGGTCAAACAAAAGCGTTTCATTGATGAAAAAGAAGACCCCCAAGAACGGAAAATCGCCTGGGCTCAACTTCAGCAGATGGTCGACTATGCCGAAGGAGCAATCTGCCGCAGAAAAATCCTTCTCAATTATTTCGGAGAAAAGTTCGAAAAAGAAAATTGCGGTGGATGCGACAACTGCCTCTCCCCCAAGGCACAGGTAGATGGTACAATGGCTGCGCAAAAATTCCTCTCGTGCATCTACCGTATCCGCGAGAAAAACACCTTTGGGATGGGCTTGAACCACACAGTTGATATTTTAGTCGGCGCACAAAACGAAAAGATCTTCAAATTCACCCACCAAAACCTCTCCACCTACGGCATCGGGAAAGACATAAGCCGGAACTTATGGCTCTCCATCGGCCGTGAACTCATCCGCTTGGGGCTTGTCATTTGCAGGGACGATCAATTTGGAGCTTTGGAATTAAGCGAAAAAGGTCGGCTCATTTTAAGAGAACGCAAAACCGTGATGCTCTCGCAAACCCCAAAAACAAAAGTAGACCCCATCAAGCGAAACGAAGATAGCAGTTATGACGAAGAACTCTTCGAACGCTTGCGTGTTTTGAGAAAAGAATTAGCCGATGCGCAAGACGTCCCCGCCTATATCATTTTTTCAGACGCCACTCTACGCCAAATGGCCAGGGACCGCCCTACAGACCACGAGGCTTTCCTTCAGATTACCGGCGTCGGCACAAAAAAACTCGAAAGCTTCGGAAAAATTTTCCAAACGGCTATTCAAGAGCATCTGCAATCAGGATCACAATCGCTTAAATAATTTCCCGTATCATCCCCCTTTTCCGCCGAAGGACGGATCAGTCCTTTGGCTGAAAAAAAGGGGGGCAGGGGGATTTGATTCCGCACCCTCCCCGCATACTGAGGAACAAATGCGAAAGCGGATCCAAAAACAGGAACGGAAACAAATCCCCCTTAATCCCCCTTTTTTAAAGGGGGACATCATACACGGGAAAAAAACAGATAAAATCTTTTTGACAAGACGCAACAAATTCTGTTTAGGTTCGATAATATAAACAGAGGTGAGGGTTAGAGGATAAATTTATGAAAAAACTAAATAATTTCATTATATTAGGAATTTCCGCTTTTCTGATTTCCTGCAGCGGTTCGGCTGATAAAGTGGATACAAAACCGGGTGCTGGCGAAGAAAGGGATTTTAGTACCATTGCCGTCAATGGATCCATAAGCGAGGATGAATCTGGCAGATATGCACCCGATGAAGGCGTCGAAGGCTGTTTTGGAGATGAACCTGTTGATATCACCATGATTGTCACAGGAGACAAAATCACTAGGTTTAATATTACGGAAGAATTTGATGAATTACTGCTTAAGTTCAAAAAACGGAAACTCACATTCACTTTCCGTGAACACGAAAAAATTGTCTGCACACTCACTTTTGGGGGAGGCAAAGCCCAGGGTGAATGCACCGCCCCCGAAGATAAGACATGCCCTTTGGCCTACACAAAAACCCAGGGCGTATTGGGTAACATTCTTCCGGATGGCGTTTAAAAAATTTATTTCTACCTTCCAAAATTAAATACAAGTCAAAAAAATAACCATTTTTATTGATGTCATAAAATCCACTCTTGAATTTTTTTCAAAATTATTAGAAATCCACGCAACTTTTTTCTGTGTGTTACCGATAACGCAGACAGTCATATTATTTCATGCATCGGCGTGATGTGAGATTTCATCCATTGTTTGTGGATGAAAGGGGATGGAGGCTTTTATCATCAGGGAGAGTAGTTTTACGGGGTATAAGGTATGGTCAACAACGAAATTCTCGTTTTGCTAAAAAATATTTCTTCTCAATTGGAGCAAATCACCAAGAACCAGGGTGTCATTCTTTCCGAAATTGCCTTGCTTCGCAAGGCTCTCAAGGAATTTGACCTGCCCACATTGGTTGAATTGGAAAACAACATCTCCAAATGGGAACCTTTGCTCAATTAATTTTAGTTTGAAGCAAAACACTTTTTTCATCTGTGGTACGGACACAGGCGTTGGCAAAACACTTGTCACAGGCGCCCTGTGCCTTTATTTTTGCCACAAAAAAAAACCCATCGGGGCTTTCAAACCTTTGGAATCAGGATGCGCTAGCCGTTTGACTCCAAATCATATTCACCGAAACGATTCTTCTTTTCTGCAAAAATGTGCCGGCATGAAGGAACCCTTAGATGAAATCAATCTTTATTGGTTTAAAGAAGCTCTTACTCCCGCTTTGGCCGCAAAAAGAGCGGGAATTCAGATTTCATTTCCAAAAATAAAACAGGGCTTAAAAAATCTTCAAAAAAAGTACAAAACTGTTTTTGTTGAAGGGGCGGGCGGTTTGCTAGCGCCAATCAAGGGGCTTCAAACAAACCTTGATTTAATCAAATCCCTAAAACTCCCCGTGATTGTCGTCGCACGTCTTGGACTTGGCACCTTAAACCACACCTTGTTGACACTGGACGTCCTTAAAAGAAATAAAATCAAGGTGGCTGGAGTCATTTTAAACCAGACAAAATCTTCCTTAAGTTTAGCCGACAAAACAAACCCGGGCATTTTGAAACAATACAACGTTCCCCTCCTCGGCGTTTTCCCCTACATTCAAAAGAAAAATCCAAAATCCCTTTTAAAGGGAACAAAAAAATTAAAACTAGAAATTTTTAGATAGCGACAATCAAAGAATATCGCGCTTTGCATAATAAAACTTGCACTTGAATTGCCCTTCTTTAAGATATATGCATCCCATCCTTTATGAACCCAGCTTTTTTGCTACACGCTGTTTGTGTTTTGGTTCTTTCTTTGGGCTTTTCTGCCTTGAAAGTGACCCCTGCCCAGGCAAATGCCGTTTCCATCAATGACATCATTGCCACATCCATCAAAGGAGCTTTAAGTATTGCACCAAAAAAGCAGGGGGAATGGAAAGCTTATTCTGCCTTAAAACCCTTATACGCAAACAATGGCTATAAACCCCTGTGGTCCAATGAAGGTAAGGTAAAATCACAGGCTCGACAACTCATTGTGGCCCTAGAATCAGCCAGTGAGGAAGGTCTTATCCCTGAAAATTATCCCACAGGCCCTCTTTCACAAAAAATAGCCGAGGTCCGTGGTAAAAAACTAACCACCCAAAATTTAATTTCTCTGGCGCGCTTTGACCTTCTTTTTTCAAATGCCTTTTTGATTTATGCCTCCCATTTGGCCTATGGTTTTGTAAACCAGGAAAGCTTCAAACCCGTATGGTTTAATAGCGAAGGGCAGGGACCACTCATTCAGACTCTTTACAAGGCTGTTAACAATAAAAACCTGAAAAATGTCCTGTATTCCTTGCTACCGCGCGAAACCGGCTATTCCCAACTAAAGGAAGCCGTAAAAAAATATAAAGAAATTGTGGCCAATGGGGGATGGAAATCGATTCCTTTGGGGCCCAAAATAGAACCTTTAGGACATTCTCCCCGCATTCCCCTGGTAAGGGAACGGCTTTCCATTGAGGATTATTTTCCAAAAAGTCAAAAAGACAAACACTTCTATGACGAAAAACTGGTTGAAGCCGTAAAAACCTATCAACACAATAATGGCCTTTTTGAAGATGGAGTCATCGGGGATCAAACCATTTCCAGCTTTAATGTATCCGCCCAAACCAGACTTAACCAGATTGTGTCCAATTTGGACCGCATGCGGGCTTTCCCCAATGATCCGGGACCGAGTTATATTTATGTCAACATTCCGGCTTTCTATTTAAATCTTGTCGAAAAAGGCAATGTTGTTCTCACCATGAAAACCATAACCGGCCGCAAAGAACGTCCCTCCCCTCTTTTAAGCCACAAAATCACCTATATGGTGATCAGCCCCAAGTGGCATGTCCCCACGTCCATTGCAGTGAAAGACAAACTCCCCCTCCTTCAAAAAGATCCCAATTTTCTGGCCAACAACGACATGAAACTTTACAGCTCCGAAGGAAAATCCCTCAAGGAAATTGATCCTTCGACTGTCAACTGGGCTGAAATAACCCCAGAGAATTTTTCTTACAGCATCATTCAGCAACCAGGCGAAGGCAATGCCCTTGGTTCGATCAAGTTCATGTTTCCCAACAAACACAATGTTTACCTACACGACACTTCCCAACCCGAACTTTTTGCCAGACAGTTCCGCAATTTTAGTTCTGGATGCATACGCATTGAAAAACCCATGGAACTCGCCGACTATGTCCTTCGTGGGAACAAGGAATGGACAAGTGAAAAAATAAACGCGGCTATTACCAACAAAGAAGAACAGTACGTCCCCCTCAAAAACCCCCTTGCCATCCATCTTGTTTATCGAACAGCCTGGATTGATGAGCAGGAAGTGCTTCAATTAAGAAATGATGTGTATGAAGCCGACAAAGAAATGATGGCCTTTTTGCACATTCCCTAAATTATCTTGCAGCTGATCTTTTTTTTATGATAAATGCCTTAAAAAATTGCTGTAAGGAGGGGTTTTATGTCACGTCTTAAAGGTAAAGTTAAATGGTTTAACGACTCCAAGGGCTTTGGATTCATCGAATCCGATTCCGCCAGTGGAAAAGATGTATTTGTTCATTTCTCTGCTATTCAAGCAGATGGTTATAAATCACTCAAAGACGGGCAAGAAGTTGAATTTGAACTTCAAGATGGCCCCAAAGGGCCTGTCGCTCAAAATGTTATCAAGGTCTGATTGAAGATTCTTCTGTTGAAATGAAATTTCAGAAATCCCTGTCAAATATTATAATCTTTTAATTTTTTAAAAAGGGTCGATTTGGCAATGCCCAAAAGTTCAGCCGCTCTGGCTTTATTGCCTTCCGTTTTTAAAAGGGCTTGGTCAATCTTGTTTTTTTCCACTTCATCCAGATTGATGCTCTCTGCTTCTTCTTCTTTTAAAACAAGATCCACCTCACTTGCTTCAATAATTTCCTTCTCAGAAAAAATAAGACTTCTTAACACACTGTTTTTTAGTTCCCTGATATTTCCTGGCCACTCATAATCTGAAAATTTGGCCAAAGCTTTCTCCGAAAAAGTCTTGGATACCCCCGCTTCTTTTAAAAAATGGGAAATCAAAAGCGGAATATCTTCCTTCCTTTCTTTTAAAGAAGGAATTTCCAATGGCACCACAAAAAGCCGGTAATATAAATCTTCTCTAAAACGCCCCTGTTTCACCAAATTCAACAAATCACGATGGGTCGCTGCAATCACCCTTACATCCACGGAAATTTCAGCATTGCCCCCCACCCTTCGGATGGTCCGGTTTTCAAGAGCCCGCAGCAAGGCCGGCTGCAATTCAAGGGGCAATTCTCCAATTTCATCCAAAAAAAGACTGCCGCCCTGGACTTGCTCAAAAGCCCCCATCCGTTTGACCACA
Source organism: Deltaproteobacteria bacterium GWA2_45_12 (assembly GCA_001797365.1). NCBI lineage: Bacteria > Deltaproteobacteria > Deltaproteobacteria bacterium GWA2_45_12. The sequence goes on along the minus strand of MGPH01000037.1, from coordinate 44,838 downwards.
GCTCCTGTAAAGGATCCCTTTTCGTGCCCAAAAAGTTCGCTTTCAATGAGGCTTCGCGAAATGGCCCCACAATTTAAAACAAGATAGGGTTTGCCTCGACGCAAAGACAAGAGATGTAAAGCTCTTGCGACCAGCTCCTTACCACTTCCTGTTTCTCCCTGAACCAGCACGGTATGCGTGGTAGGGGCCACCTTGGCAATTTTTGCAAATAATTTTTGCATGGACAGCGCTTTGCCAACCATCCCACAAAACTCCGGCTCTGGAATGGGGTTCAAGGTTTCTTCCTGTTGTTGCACACAAAAAGTAAGGGCGGTCTGACCCACAGTAAAGGACTGGGTTGCTTTAAGCAGACAAGACACAATCTTGTTCCCCGCAACATGGGTCCCATTGGTTGAATGAAGATCTGTAACAACAATTCCTTCGTCCTGAAGGCTCATTTCACAGTGCCTTCCGGAAACATAATCATCTTTGACCACAACATCACAAGAAGACGACGAGCCCAAAAGCATTTTTCTTTTTGAAAAAGGCACTCTGAGTTCATCTCCAGAGGGGTTTTTGATAACAAGAATCGTCTTTTCAAGAAGACAGGTGTCTGTTTCAGGATTTAAACTTAAAAGACGTGTCGTATCTCCTGATACATAGGTAAGGGCTGTTTTGTAGGAACCCTGACTTTCTTCGTCCGGGATTTTGGATTGTTTAAACTTGAGCTGCCAAGAACCAATATCAATTTTTTGCCCCTCTAGAAGAACCGAAGGGGAACTGATTTCAGACCCATTTAAAAGAGTATGGGTTGAACTGATGTTGTTAAGAACATAATAATTGTTTTCAAAAAAAATTTCGGCGTGTTTGCGTGATATTTCAGCGTCAGGAAGACACAGGTCACATTCAGAGGACCGGCCTATAAGAAATCTCGCCCGTGGAAGCTCCACCTTGAAACAAAAATGTCCTCTTTGGAAAACTTGAAGGATTGGCATGGGAAGCCCCCTTATGGCAAAGAAAATTCAATAATGTCCCCCACCTTCAGGCCTGTTTTGAGAGCAAACCCCGCCTTTACTTCCAAGGCATAGCGAAAGGGCTTTAAGGGGGTGATAAGATCTTCCGAAAGAGGTTTGTTATCCGGAGCAATATAGGTCACCACTTTTTTATCGTTAAGAAAGATAATGTCCAAAGCCGTAGGTGTATCCTTCATCCAAAAAGAACTTAAGACATTTTCATCCCAAATAAAAAGCATTGCCTTGTCATCACCAAGATCGGTGCGGTGCATCAAGCCCTGTTCCCGTTTTTCGGGGGTATTGGCAATTTCCAATTGCAAGACAAAATTTCCCTGCTTGGTGGCAAGACTTGCTGTGGGTTGAGAAGGAGGGGGTGGCAAAGAAGGCTGTTTTTTTTCATGAGAACCCTGGCAGGCAAAGATAAATAAAAAGCTGATGACAACAAAAAAGTGTTTCATGCCTGAACATCCCCTTCTTTGGGGCCTTCAGAATTTTCCTGTTCAGCCAAAATGGCCACACTCACCACTTTTTCGCCAGGCTCCATTTGGATAAGCCGTACCCCTTGCGTATTGCGGCCAATCATTGAAATTTGATTTACATGAAGACGGATAATTTTACCCATGGTGGTCATCAGCATGACATCGTCAGTGTCTTTTACCTGCAATGTTCCAATGACCAAACCTGTTTTTTCGGTCGTCTTCATGGTTACAACGCCACTACCCCCACGCCCCTGCACACGGTATTCATCGGTACTGGTGCGCTTGCCATAACCGTTTTCAGAAACGGTCAAAACCGTGGATCCCGCATCTACAAGGCCCATCCCCACCACAGCATCATTATCCGCCAGGCTAATGCCCCGAACCCCGGTGGCTTGGCGGCCCATGGAACGCACTTCATCTTCGGTAAAGCGGATTGTTTGCCCTTCCTTGGTGCCAATGAGCACATCTCGTTTCCCGTCACTTAATTTTACCTCGACAAGTTCATCCCCCTGGTCAATACCCAGGGCGATAATGCCCCCCATACGGATATTGGCATAGGCATCCAGGCTGGTTTTTTTAACTGTGCCCTTAAGCGTGACAAAAACAATGAATTGACCGGGCGAAAATTCTCGCACAGGCAAAATGGCGGCCACTTTTTCATCGCCTTTAAGGGCAATCAGATTGGTAATGGCCCTTCCCCGTGCCGTGCGGCCTGCCTCGGGGATTTCATGCACTTTCAACCAATAAACCCGCCCCAAATTGGTGAACACCAGAAGATAACTGTGGGTGCTTGCAATAAAAATTTCCTTTACAAAATCGTCATCACGCACGTCCATACCCATTTTCCCACGTCCACCACGGTTTTGCGCACGGTAGGTGTCAATGGGGTTGCGTTTGACGTAACCCAGGTGGCTGATGGTCACCACCACATCTTCTTCCTGAATCAAATCTTCATCAGAGAAATGATCTACAGTATTGGCGATAATTTCTGTTTTCCGGACATCACCATATTTTTCTTTTATTTCATTTAATTCCTGGACAATGATTTCAAACACCAGCTTTTCGCTACCCAGAATGGATTTTAACTTTTCGATAAGAACCAAAACTTCCTTGTATTCCTGTAAAATCTTGTCCCGTTCCAGACCTGTGAGCCGACCCAACCTCATTTCCAAAATGGCCTGGGCTTGGATCTCGGTTAACCCGAACTTTTCCATTAACCCTGTTTTGGCTATGGGAGGATTGGGGGATTTTTTGATGAGTTCAATGACCGCATCAATATTTTCAACCGCGATTTTCAGACCTTCTAAAATGTGGGCGCGTTTTTGGGCTTCTTCCAATTCAAAAATGGTACGACGGACCACCACTTCTTTTCGATGTTCCAAAAAGAGTTTTAAAACATCGCGCAGTGCCAAAATGCGGGGTTGCCCACCCACAATGGTAAGCATGATGATCCCAAAGGAAGACTGCATGGCCGTATGCTTGTAAAGTTGATTGAGAACCACGGCCGACTCAACATTCTTTTTTAACTCGATGACAATACGCATGCCTTCCCGATCTGATTCATCACGGATTTCCGAAATCCCGTCGATTTTGTCCTCATTAACCAACCCGGCAATTGACTCAATAAGACGGGCTTTATTCACCTGAAACGGTATTTGGGAAATAATAATGGCTTCCCGTTCCCCCTTGGCCATTTTTTCGATTTCGGCACGGGCTCTTAAATGAATAATTCCCCGCCCTGTTTCGTAGGCTTGGCGAATACCCTGGCGGCCATAAATAAAAGCTGCCGTGGGAAAATCAGGCCCCGGGACAATTTTCATGATGTCATCCAAACTGGTCTCGGGCTGGTTGATGAGCAAGATAAGGGCATCAATAATTTCAGACAAATTATGCGGAGGGATTTTGGTGGCCATCCCTACGGCAATCCCTTCCGAACCATTAATCAAGAGATTGGGAATCTTTGTGGGTAAAACAATGGGCTCCAGGGTTGATTCATCAAAATTAGGGGTGAAATCGACCGTATTCTTGTCGATGTCGGCCATCATTTCTTCAGCCAAGGCCATCAAACGACATTCGGTATAACGGTAGGCTGCAGGGGAATCGCCATCAACAGAGCCAAAATTACCCTGCCCGTCAATGAGCAGATAACGCATGTTCCATTCCTGGGCCATGCGCACCAGGGTTTCATAAACAGCCGAATCCCCATGGGGATGATATTTTTTGAGCACTTCCCCCACCACCCCGGCGCACTTGGAATAGCGCTTGGATGAAAGAATCCCTTCGCGGAACATGGCGTAAAGGATGCGGCGATGAACGGGCTTTAGCCCGTCACGCACATCAGGGAGGGCACGACCAACGATGACGCTCATGGCGTAATCAAGGTAGGAATGCCGCATTTCATCTTCAATACTGACGGGAATAACTTCTTTTGATTCGACCATAATTGAGTAGAAAAACCGGGGAATTTACCCAGAAAAAACTAGGTTGAAAATTAGGGTATCCCCCCCCAAATGTCAACGCGAAAAGAGTTCAAAAGCCGAAAGTAAAAACTGAACATTCAGGGACAACTTGTCAAAAATTGAAAACTGGAAAAAGTTTAAAAAAATGCTTCGCCCGCTTTTTTAACCTTGACTTTGGTTTGCTGTCTTCTATCATAGCTTTCACTTATTTTATCGGCGTTTGCCGGTGATCACTTTTTTAAGTGTCATCAGACACTGATAGAGTTCTCCAAAAAATTTGGTCTTTAAAGTTTTTGAAAAATATTTTTCGCAAACAATAAAGACCTACTCTAACGCCTTCAAGGAGGTAGAAAATGACAAAAGCTGAACTTATCAATCAAATTGCCAAAGACTGTGGTTGCGCCAAGGCTTTGGCTGAAAATGCGTTGAACTCTGCAACCAATGCCGTTGCAAAATGCCTGAAGAAAGGTGACAAAATCACCCTTACAGGTTTTGGCACTTTCTCCATTGCCAAGAGAAAAGCCCGCATTGGACGCAATCCTCAAACGGGTGCCGAAATTAAAATCAAGGCATCCCGTGTTCCAAAATTCAAAGCCGGCCAAGCTCTCAAAAATCTGGTCGCTTAACGAATGGCTTATGCTATAGTCAAAGGCAGCAAACCTTTCAAAAAGTTTGCTGCCTTTTTTATTGATGTAGGGTGACTCCAATGGCCGCGAAAAAGAAAAAATTCAATTGGGAAAAAGGTGACAAGCTTGACCCGGACGATTACGAGCCAATGGGAGGGGTACGCGATATCGGGTTTATTAAACTTGCTGATGGCGTTTATGCCGATCCCGCCTTAAGAAAAGAAGCCCGCAAGGTCAAGCTGACCAGCCGCGCCCGTAAAAAACCGGATGAATTTTTTACCGAAGAGTCTTCCACAGGGTTACACAGCGAATTGAGTAATTCTGAAGCCTCAAGACTCATCCACAAAGACAAAGAAAAAATCAAGGGCATCATTCGTTTTCAAAAAGCATCCCAAAAACAAAAATAAGAGCTCTCTATTATGACTTTGGGCATCAGCTGGTTTCAAAATTTGAAAATTAGAAAAAAATCCTCTCAACCTTTTTTTGCCCATAATAATTCCATCCTCCCAGAATTTTTGAAAAAACAGTTGTCTCCCCAAATCTTTTCAACCCTTGAAATATTTTATTCATTCCATATCCAACTCGAAAATATCACCTGGCAAAAAAATATCAACGTCATGTCGATCCTGACCCAGTGGGAAAGTCTTGCCGTCAATCCGCAAGAAGATCCTTTCTTCAAAGAAATTGTTTTATCAGCCAATCAACATCAAATTTCTCCATCGTTGCCGGTTTTGATGATTCGGGGTCGTAAAAAAGATTGGATCAAAAAGAAATGGGACCGTTTTTCCGATTTGGTTCATACATCCTCTGCAACAGTCGGCCCATTCACAGAAATCGCCATGCATCTTATGGGTTACCCGGCCCCAAAACTTATTGAACAAGCCAGGATTTTAGCCACAGCTTTGGAATTAACCATCCGTTTAAAGAAGATTCCCCTGTATCACCAATCAGAAAAAATGATCTTTGCCCAGGAAGACATGGGGCTTTTCCGTTATGATGAAAAAAACTATCAAGGGAAAAAAGTTAATGAAAATTTGAGAAGACTTGTCATGCACCACACGGACAAAATCAGAAATTTGTATGAAGAATCCTCTTCTTTGTTAAATAAAATCCCAACAAATACGGGGGGAGCCTTAACGGTCTTATATCACCAAGGGAATACCTGGTTAGAAAACATAAAAAATAATTGGGAAAATATCTTTGACAATAATCCCCCGTTGGAGAAAAGAGACCTTTGGCCATTAATGTTGCAACAGGCCCCGTATCACTTATGATTCAATCCCAAACTTCACCCGTCATTCTTACCCAAAGCAGCGCCCGGGCCATCACTTCCAAAAGCAAATCAAATTTTTCCAGTTCATTCTTCTTTTTATCCCGTGAGAAAAGACTGGCCATCCAGTCAGTATATGCTTTTTTTAGGGTGGTTGATGATGTCGTTGATGAAGAAAACAACCCCGCACGCCAGCAAGAATTGATCAATTATTGGAAAGAGGAAATCCACAAACTTTATACAGAAACAGCAACCCTTCCCCTTTTATGCGAGCTTCAAAAAACCGTTCAACACTTCAAGATTCCGCAGGATTATTTTTTAAAACTGGTTGAAGGTTGTGAAATGGATATCGGCAAAAAAACCTACCGGACCTTTGACGAACTTTATCAATATTGTTACCGCGTCGCGGGCATTGTGGGGCTTACCTGCATGAAGATTTTTGAGTACGAAAGCCCCACTGCAGACCAAATGGCCATTAACCTGGGGCTGGCCCTTCAGCTCACCAATATTATTCGTGATGTGGGTGTCGATCTCGAAAAAGGCCGTGTTTACCTGCCAGAAGAAGATTTAAAAAAATTTGGTCTTACCACCCAAGATATTTTTGATCGCCGGCATGATGAAACTTTCATCAAGCTCATGGATTTTGAATTTGACCGGGCGCTTTCCTACTATCAGCTTAGTTTTGAAGAATTCAAAAAAGATAAAAAAGGGAAACTTTTGGCCGCCCGTATCATGGGATATGTTTACCAGAAAATTTTATTTAAAATCAAAAAACACCGTTACCCGGTTTATGATAAAAAAATAAAACTTAATTTTTGTGAGAAATTTTTTGTTTTATTGAAAGCGTTTGTCTCACGTTAGGATAATCTGTGTAGGGACAATCCTAGGATTGTCCCTACATTTATTCAAATTCATCTTCAATCTCGCCCACAATCTGTTCAATAACATCTTCCAAGGTCACAAGCCCCTGCACGTTCCCATGAACGTCTTCAACAATGGCAATATGGATTTTGGCGTTTTGAAAACGCCGGAGGGCGGCATCCAGTCCCATGTCCACATCCAAACTCAAGATGGGCCGGCGCAAATCAAAAAGATTGATCACCTTCTCATGTTCCAGATTCCAAATAATATCCTTCATGTGGATAAAACCCAATATCTTCTTTTTATCAGTATCAATCAGGGGAAACCGCGTATGACCCGATTCCATGGCCTTGTCGATATTGATACGAACAGGGTCGTCGACATAAAAACAAACCATTTTATCGGCAGGGATCATGATGTTGTGAACTTTTTTGTGCGAAAAATCGATGGCTTTATCAAGGAGCAATCGTTTGCGCGGACCAATGGCCCCTTCTTCAAACGAGTCTTCAACAATGAGTTTTATTTCTTCTTCTGAATGAGCCCTGGCAGGCCCTCCCGCAGGTGGAATGCGGATTATTTTAAGAATGGTATTCGAAATACCATTTAAGATCCACATGAACGGAAAGAAAATAATGTAAAAAAACCGCATGGGAAGGGCCACCAAAAGAATTATCTTATCAGCAACGCGGATGGCGATTGATTTAGGCACCAACTCCCCAACAACAATGTGCAAGCCTGACAATAAAATAAAAGCCACAGCAAAAGATATGGAATGCAAGGTAACATCAGAAATATGAATATTCCCTTTCACCAAAATTCCATGAAATAAATCCGCCAAGGCAGGCTCTCCGATCCACCCTAACCCAAGGCTAGCAAGTGTAATCCCCAACTGCGTGACCGAAAGATAAGCATCCAGGTGCTTCACCATTCCAAAGGCTAGTTTGGCTAGGGTATTTCCTTTTTTGACAAGAACTTCCAGGAAAGTAGCACGCACTTTTACCAAGGCAAACTCAGCCGCGACAAAAAAACCATTCAACACCACAAAAACAATGGTAAGAACGAGAGAAAAAGTATGATCATGAATAATTCCAAATTCAGGCATAAACCGAGGCGATCTTAAATGGATTGGACTAAAATCCCAAGCCTTTTTCGGGCATCGAAGTTTGGACTTCGAAGATCGTAAAAAACTCTTCAATGTTTGATGTTCTATTTTTGGTGTTTAATGGGAATTTGGGGGTAAGCCGCCTACGATTCTTTTGTTTCAAACCGTAGACGGCTCGGAGGGTATAAGGAGGTTTAATCAACCACCCTTATACTAAAGCAAGCCCTGTGCCAGCTCTTAAATTTTATTAAATATATGAAATTATTAAGTTTTTTAACATATTGGCTCTTTTCCGTTTTTGAAATGGGGAACTCAAAACCCCATGCTTGGGTCTAACAAAGGGTCTCTAAAGGACAAACAAAAAAAACCCCCTTCCCCCAAAAGTAGGGGAAGAATTTGCCAAAAAAGTTGCTAAATCAAGAGGTCTTTGTTAGCAACAAACCCCTTATGCTCATTCATATTGCCCATAGCCCTGATTCAGACGATGCTTTCATGTTTTATGGTCTGGCCGAACACAAAGTGCCCAATGAGGGCTTCACCTTTGAACATGTCCTTAAAGACATCGAAACCTTAAACCGCGAAGCCATGAAGGGAACCTATGAAATTTCGGCCGTCTCCATTCATGCCTATGCTTACTTGGCCGATAAATACGCCCTTTTAGGCAGCGGGGCCTCCATGGGTGAAAACTATGGCCCCATGGTCGTGGCCAAAGAATCTTTCCCCATTTCCGATATAAAACAAAAACTTGTGGCCGTGCCTGGCACCATGACCAGTGCTTTTTTAGCGTTAAAAATTTTAGAACCCCAGTTTGAACACATTGTTGTCCCTTTTGATCAGATTTTGGATGTTGTCAAAGAAGGCAAGGCTGACTGCGGGCTTATCATCCACGAAGGACAACTGCAATACCAAGACATGGGTTTTAAACTCATTGTCGATTTGGGAAAATGGTGGGCAGGCCTTACAGGTGGGCTGCCTCTTCCGTTGGGTGGAAACGCGGTGCGAAGGAATCTTGGGCCTGAAATGATGAAAAAATTGGCCCGCATCCAAAAAGCAAGCATTGCCTATGGCCTGGAACACCGAAAAGATGGCTTGGCTCACGCCATGAAGTATGCCCGTGGATTAAGCCCCGAAACCGCCGACACATTTGTAGGAATGTATGTAAACCAGCGTACACTGGATTATGAAGCCGATGGCAAAAAAGCCGTGCAGTTGTTTTTGGACATGGCCCATGATAAAAAACTTATTCCTCACAAAGTGAATGTACAATTTGTAGATTCCAATTAAGCGCCACAGGCGCGTTGAGGGGGAGGCTCCATCCCGCGGCGCGGGATGGAGGGGGCGACGCGAGTCCCTATAACTAATGAGTGAAAAAATAAAAGCAGTTGGGAAACTGGCCTTTATAAGCCTGATCTCTTGGCTCATTCCTTTTTTTGTCCATGCCCAAACATTACCCCTCGACGAAACCACCGTAAAAAACTTAAGCCTTCTCCAAAACCTTGAAATCCAAAAAGCCCTCGAAGAACAGAAAAAAACAAAAACCATTGTCGGAGAAGCCAAATCCATTTACGACACGGTTTTTTCTTCAGAAATAAACTATACACGCGACAAATTTCAGCAGCCTTCCGTTGTTTTTGGCAATAACAACCATAATTTCAATTATAATGCCTCTGTAAGCCAGAACACACCTTTGGGGACTGAAATCACCGCCAGTTTTTTAAATCAGCGGAATCGTACCAATTCTTCTTTTACAACCATCAATCCGTCTTACAATACCATTGGCCAGATAGACCTTCGTCAACCCATGGCCAAAAACTTTTTTGGATTTGCCACGCGAAAAAATATTGCTCTGGCCAAAAAACAGGCTGAAAGCCTACAGGCGTCTACCCAGGCCCAAATCCAGGTGGCCCTGTATAAAAATCTGGTCGACTACTGGAATTACTATTGGGCTTTCCACAATGCTTCCTTTGAGAAAAAGGGATCCCAAAAAGCCCTCGAACTTCAAAAAAGCAATTTTAAAAAAAATGAATTGGGTTTGGCAAATAAAGCCGATGTGTATCTTTTTGAAGCCAATTATTACACACGGGATACGCTCTCTTTAAACGCACAAAACCTACTCATTACCAGCCAACAAATCTTGCAACAAAATTTGGCCTTGGACAAAAATAGGACCCTTGAACTTTCACAAACTTCCATCCCTCAAAAAAAATTTTCATCTTTGGATGAAGCATTGAACACCGCCTTTGAAAAAAGGCCCGACTATCAACAACTCAAAAAAGAAATTGAGGTTCACAAATTAAAAGTATCCACAAACAAAAACGCCCTCTGGCCCGAAATGGATTTGGTGGGGACTTATGCCTTAAACGGTTTGGATAACACCTACGGTAACGCCTTGAACAACATCGAAAATGAACATCGCCAGTGGAAAGTGGGCATGGAATTTTCATTTCCCCTTCAAAACAGAAAGGCCCGCAATGCTTTATCCCAATCAAAAATTGACCAAACCAAAGCTCTATATGCCCTTAAAGAAAAAGAATTGGAAATCGTACGCCAAGTTCGTGAAACTTACCTTCAACTTAAAAACCTGATTCTTGAACAAAACCAAGCACACAAAGCAAGACTGGCCCAAACTTTAAGACTTAAAGAAGAAGAATTGCGCTTTGAACAAGGACGTACGTCAAGCGATTTACTCATACGGGCCCAAAGTGATTTGATTGAAGCCCAAAAATTAGAGCTCAAGTCCCAGGTTGACCGCCATATGGCAGAACTGACCCTTCAATTGGCCCAAGGAACCATTCTTGAATGACGAAAACAAAACCCCACATCGTTTTTTTAGATTCTTCCACCGTGGATCTGGGGGACTTGGCTTCAAGTCATCGATTGCGCGATACGCCCACACACGGGAAAAACGTCATTCACTCTCCTACGTCTTGGCTCATAGCGATTTTGTGAGCCTGCATTGTGCCCTGGTCAAACATACCATCCTCTCGTAGGGGCGCCGCTTGCTGCGCCCTTCTATGATAAAAAAAGTGAAAAATGACGCTTTGCGTATTGCTTTGGGATGCTTCTTTCGATAGAAGATCAAATGTTTTTTCCTCGTTCAGGATACATGCGTGTTCATCATAGGCCTGACAGCTATAATAAGTTTGGGCCCTCCTTTGCTGCGATACCACTTAAAAAATATCAACCTCATCCTCACCCCAGAATAACCGTCAGAAGGCTTCCACCTTTAAATCGAGGGAAGCAACAGCAAGATCATATTAATTTTTCGTCCCCCCCGATTTCTCTCGTTCAACCCAGGGTATCTCTTTCTGGTGATATGTATTTTTTTTCTGGTTCAAATTTGGATCCCCTCGCGTTAAGACACGTACCTCCTACACCTCCTGTAGTAGGGTTATCTCCGGTTCCTCCAGTATCTGTAGAGCAATTATTTTCAACTTATGATGCATTGGACACAAAAGTTACAGCCTTAAGGTTCGATCTGGCCCTCGCAGGCCAAGCAATGCAAAAGGTGGAAATTCTTAATGATGTAAATCAACTCATCCAAAAATTAGTAGAAATCACCGTAAAAGCACTGCTTCAAATAGATTCACTTGAAGAAACCCCAATAGTTCAAAGTATCGTTGAACGTTTTGATTCCATGATTGAAAATATTGAGAGTCTTTTACGCCAATGCGAAAAGGCCCCAGGGCTTTACGGTGATGATTTGGCCATTGTTAAAGCCCTCGTTAATTCTTGTGAAACTTTCCTCAGGGATTCAAGCTTGATTACTTCATTTTTTTCCAAACCGGAGGATTGGATTACCGATTCTTATTTAAGGCAAAGAGTGAGCGCCCTTCCCCAGACTGTCTTTGTCGAAAAGGAAAAACGTGGTTATTGGGTCGAACGCGGGTACAAAGAGTTGGCCGAAAACGTTCTTCGTTTCTATGAACATCTTTTTCAACCGGAAACCCTTATACGTAGCTGGAATGGCCGTCTTTATGTGTTAAAAGGGTCTCGTTTAACACCAAGAAACATTCAGGCACCAAAATCTATTTCTCTATTTGAACATCTCTTGGGTTGGACGATTTATATTCTTAACGATTACATCGTTATTAACATAGGCCCTTCCCACGCACCTATTATTTAGGACACTTCTAAAAAAGTTTATATTGGGCAGAAGCCAGATTTACGATTTTTGGTTTTTTGTATTGTTTCCAATCAACCGCCATTTCCTTTTTTTGCTGTCCTATTTTTGAAAAATAAAAAATTTTTCCGTTTTCAATGCCATATTCAAAAATGTCGCGCGTGACTTTGACATCATTCAGGCAATACGATTTCAATTCCTCCATGCGCCCTTCCCTGTAAAAACGGATGGCATCCAATCCATGTCCCGTTTTCCCCACATTAAGCGTGGCTTTGGCCAGCGAATCAAGGCCAATGCGATGGCCCGCTTTTTTTTCAAAATCAGCCAAAATATCAAAAGCGGGAAGTGTTTCGACATCGATTGAAAAATAGGCTTGCAGCACGGCAAAATCAAAATTGATATGATTAAAACCAATGATCAGGGAGGCATCGATCAAAAAATTTTGTAACTGCCCCAATTCTTTTTCTTCGTAGGTGCGATATTTGCTGCATTCATAATCATAAATACCCACCACACTAATACCTAATTGATCAATGTGCTCCCTGCCACCGACTTCATCAAAGGTTTTCTTTGTTTCTAAATCGAGAACAACGCGTCGATCTCCCATAAAATTCCCTTGAATTAATTGGGGGTTTGGGCCCCCTAAAAATTTAAAATCTCCCCAAAAAACCTTAACTAATAAGCTCTTCAATAAAAAGAACTATAAATAAGTTAATTATACCAATAACTTATAAAGACACACTCTCATTTCTTATGGCACCCTTTTTGCTCTACTAAATAGTGAGGTTCTTTATGGCTTATAAATTTGTTTGTTTAGAAAAAGACAAAAATAATAAATTTCGCATCGGAAGTAATTCTAACACTTTCCAGGATACAGCCTTCAAAAAAAGCTCGCGCTCCATGTTGCGTCGCTTTTTTACACGTAAAGAAGATATCATGGAACACGGTACATCTTCGGAAGTGTCATCTTATAAACAAATTGTAAAATCTTTGGGCCCGGATTCAAGCGACCTTTATCTTCAAACCCTTGATAAAGTCTATTCTTCCTTTAAATAAAGATTTTTCAAGAAGCAACAATTTCATTTTGTAAAAACAGGTCCGTGTGTCATTCTTTCCTTTAGGTGAATTCAAAAACACTTATCGCATTTGCTCTTAACCTATTTGTTTTTCCTGGAATGGGGCATTTTTATCTTCGTCGAAAAATAGCGGGAACCCTCATTAGTGTTGTCGTAGCCGGTATTCTTTTGGCCATGATTGTTGTTTTTGAAATGGATGCTTATCGTCAGGTGCAACAAATAACCAATTTGAAACATTATATATCCCATGCCCCTGAAATGGCGTCCCATCTTTGGGTCCAACGTCAAACCTTTTACAAAATCGGGTTTTCCCTTCTTGGTCTTGTATGGATTGGTTCGGCCGTGGATGTGTTCAGGATAAAAAAAATCTAACTCACCCTTCTTAACTGATTTAATACATTCATCAAATCATGGGGGAATTCCGTCACCCATGCCATTTTTTCCCCTGTCATCGGGTGGGGTAATTGTATGCGCCTTAAATGAAGAAAATGCCGCGGCATTCCCAAAAGATCCTGTTTCTTCTTCAATGAGTTTTGATAAAGCCCATCTCCCGCCAAGGGATGCCCCTGGCCCGCCAAATGCGCTCTAATCTGATGCCGTACCCCTGTTTTGATTTCAACAGAAACAAGGCTGTAATTATACCCTCTTTTGTCTTGATAAAGCCCAAGGCGCTCCACTTTTGTATACGCCTGCCTTCCTTTCAGTTCGAGGGTCTTTTGTTCTGTTTGGCACACCACCATCTTGTTATGACGTGATGGATGATGCGCAATGGAAAGATTTATCAAAAGGGGGGAAGTGATGGCTCCCAACACGAGAGCCCCATATTCTTTTGTTACTTGCAGCGTATTCCATATCTTGCGCAAAAAATCATAGGCCAATTGAGTTTTGCCCACCACCAAGATTCCGGAAGTATCATTATCCAGCCGATGAACAATCCCCGCTTCTTCAAAGGGAACAATTCTTTTCTGTTCTGGATAATGAGCACAAAGCCAATGCCGCACCGTTTTTTGATCATCCTCGCCCTTTCTTTGAGGAAAAACAGGCATTCCAGCTGCTTTATCAAGAAGTATCAGTTCTGTGTCTTCATAAATGACCGCTATGAGTTGGGCTGCTTGCGTCATAAGATTTGAATATTCTTACAATCTTTAAGGCTTTAAGACATCAGTTTTGTCATCAGTTTTGTCAACAAATTGACTTGAAAAGGGAAGAAAGTTTCCCTTCTTTTGGAAAGATGTTTCTACCCTCCACTCATAAAAATCATAAGTAACTGGAATTATTATATAAAAAGACGCCATTTTCCGCGCATAAAATGGCATGTGAATTGCTTCTCTTTATGGGTGTAAGGAGATGGATATGAGTCGATGGAGAGAAACATTATGCGGTTCAGTTCTGCTGCCAGCTTATGAAAAAGCCCAGTCGGTCTACCATCGTTTGGGGGAATCTTCTGAAATTCTCTCCTGTGGGGGACAATATCTCCCTCATTACAAAACCTATACTCCCACGCACAAAATCAACACAGCCTACGTTCATCTCCCCAAACAGGAATATGAGGTTGTCGTTTCTCGTACTGATGAAAACCTACGCCGTTACGGGGGAGAAATAGACCCCATGGTTCGTGAAATGGAAATGATGGACGAACTTGAAACCAAGTCCCAACCTAAAGTAAGTAATAAGTAAATTCTGTCTTTTTAATCTTTCCTGAAAACATTTTTTTGTGGATGAAACAATTTGCCTCATAAGAATCTTTTTCAAGCCCAAGAAACATTCCAACCGAACTTTTTATTGAAACCGGATTTCAAATTGTTTCATCCACAAAAAAATGTTTTCAGGAAAGCCCCCGTCAAAATGCCTCAAAAAATGCCTCAAAAAATCATTTGAACTGTCCTGAAAATAGAAGTAGGAAACTCCCCCTTCTCTTTGTTTTGGTTGCTTTGCCGGAGTGGTGGAATGGCAGACACGTCGGACTCAAAATCCGATGCACGCAAGTGTGTGTGGGTTCAACTCCCACCTCCGGCACAAAAATTTCCAAAGGAAATTTTTCCTCCATTTTCTATTTTCTATTTTCTATTTTTTCCCCCATTTCCAACAATTCTTTTTTGGCTTGTTCCCAGGCTTTTGTATTAAGCTCTTTTTTATTTTCTACTTTTCTAAATTCAACAATGGCCTCACTTTTCTTTCCCAAAGCTTTAAACACGATGCCCTTGTTGTAATAAAGTTTTACCAGCATATCAGGGTGAGATGTAAAAGAGATGCCTTCAGCAAGGGCGATTTCCTTGGCCGCTTCATTCCATTTTGATTCAACAATATAACCTGAGGCCAAGTAATAATGGGCTTCAAACAAGAGCTCACCAGAACAGGGATTTTTGAGGCGGGCCAAACACATTCCCAAGAATTTTGAAAAATCAGCGCGCGCCAGGGCATATTGTTTGGCTTTGGTTTCATATTCTGCCTTAAAATGCCTGAAAAAAACATTTTTAGGATAACGGGTCACCAAATCATTCATGATGGCCAGGCTTGAAGGGTAATCTTTTTTGGTTTTTCCAAACGCATAGGCCAAAATAAATTTGGCATCCACCCAATGAAGGTTTTTGTTTTCCGAAGCCATTTTTAACTGTTTTAATCCAACTGCTTCATTCCCCGTCATTCCCAATAAACCGGCCAGAAATTTAAATCCGGGGGGAATATTAGCCATATAAAAATTAAAAAGTCCCAAAGCCAGGTAAGCATCATATCGCTTAGGATCTAACGAAATAGCTTCTTCCAAATGCTTGCGACATTTTTTTAAAATGAGCCCCGCGCGTCCCTGTTTTTTAAGATCAACCCATTTTTTTGAAAGGTATAAATAACTGTTTCCAAGGGTGATCATTTTATCAATGTTTTTTGGATCCCTTTCCCACTGGATAAAAGCCATAAGATTGGCATTTTTGAGCATTTCTAAAATTTGACCATCTAATTTCTTTTCAAAACCTGCCGTTATTTTTTGTTTCCAGTCCATGGCCATGGCTTTTACAACCAAACCCCGGGGATCGGATGGATGGGAAGCTATATAGGAATCAGCCAGACTTATGGCTTCATCAAAACGGTCGCTATAGGTAAGTTCGGTCACTTCAAGCAAAGTGGGTTCAAGCATTTCTGCCTGGACCGAATGGGAAAATAAAAAAAGAACCAGCAAAATAATTTTTGAAAGAGACTTCATGAATACTCCTTAAGCATTTGTCGAATTTCAGAAACCAGATAAATGGACCCTGTCACCAAAACAGAGTCATCAAGTTTTAACCGACTTTTAAAATTTTCCCACGATGGCCTATTCAAATCCATGAAAAAAACAGGGATATCCAGTGCCATCGCCTCGATCTTTTGACGCAAATCGTCGGAGGACCATGCCCGATTTTCTTTCAAAAAGGGAATGTGCACCTCGGTAATAGAGGGAAGGAGTGCCTTTAACATGCTTTTAAAAGGTCTATCCGAAAGGGTTGTAAAAATGAGTTTATATTTTCGGGATTGGGTTTTTAAAAAATCAGCTAAAACCTGCACCCCCGCCGGGTTATGGGCACAATCCAGCAAAATGTAAGGCTTCTCGGAGATAATCTCCAGTCTTCCGGGCCACACAGTGGCCTTCATTCCAGTTTTTATATTTTCATCGGAAATGACCCAGCCCCTTTGACGTAATGACTGGCAAACCCCCATGGCCAAGGCGGCATTCTGTATTTGATGCCGTCCTTGTAGGGGCAATTCATGAATTGCCCTTACCCCAAGATCGGCCTGATGAAAAAAGGCCCTCACCTGCTCGCAATGAGTTTTGAGTTGAGCCAGTAAATGAGATTCCTTTATCCCCGTCCACACATCCATTCCCTTTTTGACAATCTGCATCTTCTCACCCAAAATTTTTTCCAGCGTATCTCCCAAAATGGCTTCATGGTCATAACTGACATTGGTGATAACCCCCACCAAGGGCTGGCACACATTGGTCGTATCCCAACGACCCCCCATCCCTGTTTCCAAAACAGCCACATCCACTTTTTGCTCTTTAAAGTGAAGAAAAGCCATGATCGTCACCCATTCAAAATAAGTCAAAAAACCCAACCCCAGTTTTTGTTTTATGAGTTTGTGATATCGAACAACATCAGGTTTTGGGATGAACTCATTATTAATTTGAATGCGTTCACGAAAGTCAACGAGATGGGGTGAAAGAGTCCATCCCACTTTAAAACCGCTGTTTTGAAGGATTGAAGAAATCATGGCGCAGGTTGATCCCTTGCCATTGGTTCCAGCCACATGGATGGCAGGATAACCAAGATGGGGGTTGCCCAATTTTTCAAGCGCCGTACAAACATGATCCAGGTTTTGGCGAATCCCCAAATTTTTAAGGTTACAAATTTCAGATAAAATACTTTGATAAGACTGCATAGCTTGACTTATTGCAACCGGACAAAAGCGGCAGTGACATCATCGTGGGGAGCCATGGGCCCTCTAAAGGAAGTCAGATCTTCTTGGAGCGCGGCTATCATGGATGCCAACGATTTGGATGCATGATTTTCCAGTAATTGGGTCCATCCCATCCGACCCAATCGACTCCCTTTCTGTCCCATCATTTCAAGAATCCCATCCGTAAAAAAAACAAGAGTGTCCCCGGAAGAAAGCTTAAACGGAAGCATTTTGTATTTTTCATTCTGGATTGTCCCCAAGACGGATTGTGAAGCCAGATTGGGGAAAACAGAGACAGACTTCCCCTCCCTTAATAAAAAGGGATACGGATGTCCTGCATTGGCAATAAAGACTTCATCCCGATTTTGTGAAAATTTTGCGAGAACGATTGAAATAAATTGATCATGCCGCACAAGATCGTCAAATAGGCTTTTATTCAAAAGCTCTAGCACAACACCCGGGTCTGCATTGTTTGTGAGATGGGCCTTCAGATTGCTGCGCAAGTTGGCCATGGTAAGGGCTGCCGCCACATCGTGCCCGGAAACGTCGGCCACCACGACATAGAGCGAACCATCCTCTGCCGGTAAAAAATCATAATAATCCCCTCCCACCGATTGGGCCATATCGCACCATCCGGCCAGCTCAAACCCGGAAACCTGGGGAGGTTTGGAGGGAAGATAGCTTTGTTGAATTTTTCGGGCAATTTCAAGTTCACGGTTAAGTACTTCCGCCTTTTTGGCCTTGGAATGAAACTGGCAAATATGAAGATAGGCCGTGGCCTGATTAGCAATGGTCGTCAGTAGGCGTAAATCCTTTTTGGTAAAGGGTTTGCCGTTGATACGATCGGTCATGTTGATAACACCCAGGGTTTCCTGCCTGATCATGGGAAAGCACACAAGGGGTGCCGAAATAAAAGAACGGCTCTTGTATTTTTTCTTTTTTCGCCATCCCGACTGGTTTTTTTCCATGTCTTCAATCAAACAGGGCTTGGCATGTTGAAACACATACCCCGAAATACCTTCCCCGGGGCGAATAAGGGTCAGTTCCTTGACATTCTTCTTTAAACCACGGCTGGCAACAACTTTTAATTTTTTAAGTTCAGGATCGTATCGAAGAATGGAGGCTTTTTCCACACCGAAAACCCCCACCATTTTTTCCAGGATAATATCGTAGGCATGTTCCGGATTGGGACTCTGCAAAATGGCATCGCTTATTTCATAAAGCAAATCAACATCCCCCGAACCGGCATTTACAAAAGATCGTTTCAGGATAAGTTTATTTTTTTTAGAGCCCCGCTGATAAGAAACAGTATCCATGAGCTGGCGCATCATGAACACCCCTCGCCCACTTTCAGCATAAGTCCTAAATTTTGGAAGGGGAACACGGGTCAGGTTAAAGCCGGGGCCATGGTCTTCAATGGTCATCTCAACCCCCTGGGCATCAACACACAAGGTGCATTCTATCTTGCCGTGTTTTTCAAGCTCATGGGCATGCCGAATGGCATTGGCGACCCCTTCTGTAAAAGCAGTCAGCAAATCCTGAATGAATTGTTTGGAAAAATAACGCTTGTTTTGTTTGGTAATGACTTTTTTAAGGATTTTTTCAAACGAGGATAGAATGGCCCCTTCGTTTGAAAAAGAAAAAGACCATCTTAGGTTTGAATTTTTCATGAAGATTGGTATGAGGAAATACCTTGCTCATTGGCAGCAAAAATCTGGAAGACCTTGTCTAACCGGGTCATCTGAAAAATAGCCATCACTTCATCGTTAAGACCCGCAAGCCTGATATCTCCACCATCCTTACGCACCTGCCTGGCCAGCCCAATAAACACACCCAAACAAGCGCTATCCACAAAGGAGACTTTGCGTAAATCGACAAGAATTTGCATGTTGGAAGAAAGAGCTATTTGCTTTTGAAGTTCATCCTTAAGCTTGGATTGCTTGGATATTTCCAGATTTCCTTCCAAAACCAAAACCAAAACCCCATCTTTTTCCGCGGCGGCTGTAATCATACATTAAATTTCCTTGGCCAGTTTTCCCAATTGAATAAGCCCGTACTTTTTTACTTTTCGATAAAGAGTGGCCTGCCCTATCTGAAGCTTTTTGGCCGCAACCCCGATATTGCCCTGAAATTTGATAAGCGCCCCTTCAATGGCTTTGCGTTCCAGATCATCTAAAGGAATAATTTTTGAATCATCCAAACTCATGCCCGACCTGGCAACCTCCTTAAAACTGATGGCACGACTCACGCGCTGGATTTGTTTGGATAAAAATTTAAGTTTAACCTGGCTGTCGTTATGCAACACAACCACACGTTCGATTGTGTTTTCTAATTCGCGCACATTGCCCGGCCAGTCATAATTGATAAGGGCTTCCATGCAGTCATCCGCAAAATCAAGAAAAATACGGTTATTTTTAGCCGAATAAAGTTCCAAAAAGTGATGGGCTAAAAGGGGAATATCTGCACGCCGGTCGCGAAGCGAAGGAATGTTAATATTCACCACATTCAAACGATAGAAAAGATCTTCACGAAAGAGACCTTTTTCGATGGATTCGTGCAGATTGCGGTTGGTGGCCGCCACAATGCGTACATCCACATCAATTTTTTCAGTGCCCCCAATACGCATGAAGCTGCGTTCCTGGAGTACGCGCAATAATTTCACCTGAAGCAGGGGATCCATTTCGCTAATTTCATCCAAAAAAAGCGTTCCCCGATGCGCCGCCTCAAAACTACCCTGATATCTTTTATGGGCCCCCGTAAAAGCTCCCCGCTCATGGCCAAACAATTCATTTTCCAGAAGGTCACGCGGAATGGCTCCGCAATTGAGGTCAATAAAACGAAAAGAGGCGCGGTCAGAGCGCCGGTGAATGGCCTTGGCCACAAGTTCTTTGCCTGTACCGGACTCTCCTGTGATGAGAACCGTGGCATTCGACTTGGCCACGGCCTGGATCATCCTGAAATTTTCAATCATTCTTTCACTGCGACCGATCATTCCTTCAAAAGAAGTGGCAATCCCTAATCTATCTTCCAACAAAAAAACTTTTTTGGTGAGGTTGTAATAACGAAGAGCATGCTGGACCAGATTTTTAAACGATTTATCAAGCGGGTAAGAAATATATTCAGCCACCCCTTTTTTAATAAGACTGACAGCAGGGCCGGCCTGGTCGTTGTCAGAAACAACAAAAATGGGAAGGCTGTCATTTTCCTGCTTGATGGCTTCCACCAAGGGAAAAACCGCATCGAGTTCATTTTTGGGAAAGCTTAATACAACCAGATCCCCTTGAGCCTGGGAAATTTGAGGAACCAATTCATGGGGCAAAACATTCTGGGTTTTTAAACCTTCTTTGGCCAGAACAGAGGGAATATCCTCAAGGGCTTTTGTATAAGTACCGCAGAGAAGGACAAGTTCTTTAGTCATAGGCATGAAAACTCTTATGGACCATATCCAAAAAAAAGAGTCAAACTAGAAATAATTGAAAAAAATTTTAAACAAGTTTACCGGTTAAGATTTTGTTTTGATATATTTTTTGAATATTTTTTTGAAATTACTGCGATCCATGCCGGCTTTCAGGGCAGCTTGAGTCATGTTCCCCTGACAGCGGTCGACTAGGTCTGTAATGTAACCACTGTTGAATTGGTCAACAGCCCTTTTTTTGGCTTCTTTATAGGCCAGAAAACTCAAATTTTCATTGGGGACAGGAGGCGTATAAAAAGACCGGGACAGAATGGATGGAGTTAAATTTTTAGCACGAATGGTATCTTCTTCACTTAAAACAACAGCCCGCTCGATGGTATTTTCAAGTTCTCGAATATTGCCAGGCCATGGATAGACCTTTAAAGCTTCCAAAGCATCCACAGAAAGTTTATGAACCGGCTTGTTTAGCTTGGAGGCTATTTTGTGAAGAAAATGATTCGCCAGTAAAATAATATCTTCCCCACGTTCACGCAAGGGTGGCAATGTTACCGCAATAACATTAAGCCGATAAAAAAGATCTTCCCTAAAAAGACCTTTGGCCACCATGTCTGTTAAATCGGAGTTTGTGGCTGCCACAATGCGCACATCCACTTTTTTTGAAACAGTATCCCCGACACGTCTTACTTCCCCTTCCTGCAAAACACGCAACAATTTGACTTGGGTCGTCAGGGTCATTTCCCCAATTTCATCCAAAAAAACAATTCCACCATTAGCCACTTCAAATAAACCTTCTTTGTCATCACCTGCGTCTGTAAAAGAACCGCGCACATATCCAAAAAGTTCACTTTCAAGAAGCGTTTCTGGCATGGCCGCACAATGAATAGCAACAAAAGGCTTATCTTTACGGTGGCTCAACTGATGAAGAGCCTTGGCCACCAGCTCTTTGCCTGTGCCTGACTCTCCCAAAATTAAAACGGTGGTATCACTTTGGACTACATTGGTTACCATATCGAGCACGGCTTTTAGTTTTTGGCTTTGCCCAACAATGCCTGAAAATAAAAACTCCGTGCCCTGCGTATTCCCAGAAGTCATCTTATTCACCAGATGATATTTATCGAGAGCCTGTCGCATGCAAAAAACAACAGCCTCATTTTCTGAAAATGGTTTCATCAAATAGTCAAAAGCATGCATCTTCATGGCTTTGATAGCCGTTTCCACACTGGCCTGCGCGGTCATTAAAATGACTTCAGGCTTCATCGCCTGTGTTTGAAGCCATTCAAGAATTTGAAGGGATGAAAAATCGGGAAGATTCAGTTCGGCAACAACAACTTTAATTTGTTCTTTTTCAAGGATATCCAAAGCAGCTTGGGCCCTGGTGCATGTCTTAAAAGACCATCCTTGCTGGGAAGCCTTTTGAGTAAGGGAGAAAAGAACATCACCGTCTGGATCGACAAACAAAAAATCACAACCTGACTGGCTCATGAAAAACTACTTTCATTCTAACTTGTGTATCTTTCAAGTTGTTTCTTCTTTATTTTTTCAACCAGAGTTGTTCGATTCAGCTTAAGAAGCGTGGCCGCCCTGTTTTTATTCCATCCGGTTTTTTCCAGGGCTTTTAAAATGAGGGTGTTTTCAAAATCATTCACCGCATTTTTAAGATTGATGCCTGCCTCAGGGATATGAAGGGCCGAATTTTTGAACAATGAATCGGATACATTCAAAAATTTATCCGGCAAATCTGAAACCTGTATTTCCTGCCCGGGACGCAATACCACCAGGCGTTCCATGGTGTTTTCAAGTTCGCGTACATTGCCTGGCCATTTGTAGTTCATTAAAAGACTCATGAGCTCCTGGGAAATTTTGGGTTCCTTCACCCCGTTACTCTGTGAGTAGCTTTTTAGAAAATGTTCTACCAAAATGGGAATATCACACACGCGTTGACGCAAGGGCGGTATGTTGATGGGAATCACATTCAGTCGGTAATAGAGATCTTCCCTAAACTCCCCCTTGTTCACAAGATCTTCAAGATTACGGTTTGTTGCCGCAATTACACGCACATCCGTTTCAACTGTTTTGGTGGACCCAACAGGCTCAAATTTTCTTTCTTGAAGAACACGCAAGAGCTTGACCTGAAGCTTTAAACTCATGTCTCCGATTTCGTCCAAGAAAATAGTTCCCCCATTGGCCATTTCAAACCGTCCCATTTTAGTGTGAGTGGCCCCTGTAAATGAACCTTTCACATGTCCAAATAATTCTGATTCAAGAAGGTTTTCAGGAATGGCTCCGCAGTTAACAGTAACCAAGGGTTTGCCCGACCGGGCACTATTATAATGAATGGCGCGGGCAATGAGTTCTTTCCCGGTTCCTGATTCACCCAGAATAAGAACTGTCGAATCCGTTTCAGCCACTTTTTCCACCAGTTTAAAGACTTCTTCCAGTTCTTCACTGGCTCCAATGATATTGTCCATGCCGTAACGGGTTTTAACCTGCTTGCGCAATAATCTGTTTTCGTAACTGAGACTAGAATTTTCAAGCGCCTTTAAAATGGTGTGTTTCACATCCTCTAACTCAAAGGGTTTCGTAATGTAATGAAAGGCACCCACCTTCATGGCTTGCACAGCATTGTTAATGGAACCATGCCCCGTCATCACAATAAAACTAAGGTCCGGGCTTATCTTTTTGGCTTCTTTGATAAGCTCAATACCATCCATCGATGGCATTTTCAGATCAGTTAATATGAGATCGAAGTGCTTGTCCTTGCACATTTCAATGGCCTGGGGGCCATCTGGAGCGCTTTCAACATCAAATCCTTCCTGGGTTAAATACTTAACCAATGCTTTGACAATCACTTCTTCGTCATCAACAACAAGAATACGGCCTTTCATAGTCATAAATTTCCCCTTTTCATTTTTTTAACCATTCCCCGACACTGGAAAAGAAAAAGTAAACGTTGTTCCCACCCCTAATTTGCTAAAAACATCGATATGTCCTTTGTGTTCTTGAATAATGCCATAGGTGATGGACAAGCCCAGGCCCGTCCCTTCCCCTTGTTTTTTGGTGGTAAAGTAAGGATCAAAAATTTTATCTGAAATGGCGGAAGGAATTCCCTCCCCTGTATCATTCACATCGCACAAAACTTTTGTCTTGGATGCATTCATGTAGGTTTTAATGGTGAGTACGCCCCCTTTTTTCATGGCGTAATAAGCATTGGTGATCAAATTGAGGAAAACCTGTTGTAATTTGTGTGAGCTTCCTTCCACGGGTAAAAGATGGGGATCAAATTTGAGGTTGATTTCGACACCGATATTTTTGGCCTGAATTTTAATTAAGGGGACCATCTTTTCAATGATGTCATTTAAAATAATGGGGCCAAATTTTTCATCGCGATGTTGACGGGAAAAATCAAGCAAATCTTGGACGATGCGTTTGCAGCGAAGTGCCGCTTCTTCTATTTCTTTCAGATCGTTTTGAGATGGATGATCTTTGGCTATTTCCCGCATCACCAATTGCACGAAAGCCAGAATTCCACCCAAAGGATTATTGATCTCATGAGCCACCCCCCCAGCCAAAGTGCCAATGGCGGCCATTTTTTCAATTTGTAAAAGCTCGCGATGCAACTTTTTTTCCTGGGTTACATCCCGATAGTAAAGCACCACCTGATCCGGCGCCAACTCAGAACGAATATGATAGGAGTGCACCTGATAATGCCTCCCCCCATTTAAAAAAGGGTCAAGAGAAAAAGTTTGATTGCTTTTTGATTTAATCGTTTCTTTTAAAGGACAACCCCGGCAAGGTTTCTTAAAACCAGCCAATGTTTCGTAGCAGGTTGTTCCAATCATTTTACGAACATCAATGTTTCCTGCATTGGCAGCGGCTTTATTGGCACGTAGAATTTTATATTCTGGAGAAACAATCATCACCGGATCTGCAATGGCATCAAAGGTCGACTCCCACATGTACTTCCCACGACCAATGGTTTCTACCAGTTGCTCCAAATCACGAATTTTTTTCTCTTGTTCTTTAAGCTCACGAACAAAGAAATCCATTCCTTCAGCTTTTTGACTCTTTTCAGAAGGCGTAAAAGCTTCCATAGGCATTGCGCTTACCACCATATGGGTAATTCTCCTTAAAACTTAAGTATCTTGATCTCCAACAAAACGGCAGGTAGGGAGTAAGTGTAAAGGGGTTTCAAAAAATTGTCACTCTTTTTTTTTGGCACTAACACCTTATGTTATTGGAATAACTTATCTTTTTTTGAAATCATTTTTTTGACACCCCCTTAGTTCAAGCGATCCAAATCAAAAAAAGTGACAAAGTTTAAACACTTACGTGTCAAATTAACACACACTGGGCAATAAAAAACCCCTCTCAAGGGAGGGGGTTTTTTAATCTGATTTTTTACAATTGGTTTAATTATTCATCAGCAAAAATGTCTTCCAGCTTTTCTTCAATTTCATCCTCATCGCAATCTTCGGCAAAAGCGAGTTCTTTGACCAAAAGATTCTTTGCTGTGTCCAACATTTTGCGTTCACCAAAAGACAATTCCTTTTCGCTCTTAAGCAGGGACAAATCACGATACACCTCGGCAATTTCATAGACCGAACCGGTTTTGATTTTGTCCATGTATTCACGGTAGCGACGGTTCCAGGTTTGATTATCAATGGCAACATCGCGTTCTTTTAAAATAGCGTATACAGCCTTTACTTCTGATTCAGAAATAATTTCTCGCAAACCCACAGCATTCACATTGGTGGTAGGCACCATGATTTTCATGCCGCTATCGAGAATTTGAAGAACATAAAATATTTGTTTGGAACCGGAAATTTCACGAGATTCAATACCGGTCACCTCACCCACGCCATGAGCGGGATAGACGGCCATATCACCCACCTTAAAAGGCAGGCTCGGAACTTTTGAAGATTTGTTGGAAGAAGCACTTACGTAACGTTGAGTGGTCATGGGATTAAAACCTCCATTTTGGTTGTTTCACCTGACAAAGAAGGCGTTCTTGTATCACATTTAACACGTATCGGTCAACGCGAAACTAACGCTTCGTGTCATTAAATTGAACACTTATACTTAAAATGTCAGGACTGAACCCTTTTTTATATTATATAGACTGAAATACCCCCGGAAAGACTCCCTTTTTAAACCTTACGTTTTGATTATCGGCAAAGTCTAAAAAGAGTTGCGAGATTTTTAACTTTTTAACTCTGACCTTTGGACACATCTATCAAAGTCATCCCCGCCAAGCCTGCCCTCGAATGGTTTTATCGAGGGCCAATCCTCGGTATTCCGAGGATTTCTGAGGGCGGGGGCCCAATAACGGATTCCCACTAACAGAACTCCGCGTTGCGGAGTCACGTGGCGGGAATGACGATTTTATTTTTTTATTTTAATTAAAACAACGGGAAACCATTGAAAATAAAGACCAAGCCAATTGTGTCCAAAGGTCAGTTTTAACTTTCTTGCTTCAAAAAATAAACAATGATACAAATGCCAACACTTTTTAACTTTTTTGGAGGAATTTATGGGAAAAGGCGACAAAAGATCAAAACGCGGAAAGATTTTTAAAGGCTCTCACGGCAAAAAAAGGCCTAAAAGCAAAAAGAAAAGTTCTTCTACGACTGCTACTACAAAGAAGTAAAAAACCCACATCGCTTTCTTTATTGTTCAAGTAAAAAAAGAACCCTAGTTTTTTATTCTGAAGACTTTACGAAACCACCAGCCGATCCCGGCAATCAAATAAGCAGGATGTGAAAAAAATGCGGGGGGTTTGCCTTCAAAGGCATGGCCTACAAATTGAAAAATCCATCCGACACTAAACAAGCCTAACGCCCATCGCCAATCCCAAAAGAAAAGGGGCAAAGAAAGAAGCACTGCGGGAATCCCCACCATGTGCAGAGCGCGATTCACCGGATTTTGGTGGATTTGATTATAATCCTCGACGAAGTTCATATCAAAGACGTAACTCCCCCCAACCCCCTCTTAACCTAAGAGGGGGCGAATCAGGAACATCCCGTTGTGGCTCCGCAGCTGTTGCATTTAAGGCAACTGCCGTTCCTCACCAGCGTCAGCTGTCCGCATTCGGGGCAGGGGTCGCCTTCGTAACCTTTGAGGCGGGCTTCCTGGAGTTTTGTCGCAGTGACATCGAAGTCTTTGAGCGCGGCGCGCATGGTGAGGGGTACTCCCTGCATCCCTCCGTTACCCCCATTGCCCGCATGTATGGGCGCAGCAAGCGGCGCCCCTACCTCCATCTGCCCGCCATCGGCGGTGGCCGCCGGGATCTTTCGGACGGAGACAACTTCCTCGCTGTCAAAATCCTTTTCCTGCCTCTTTACCGCATCGTTACGCAAGTCTTCGGGATTGACGTGCACCAAATCATAGCGGCCCAAATAGCTCATGGCCAGCTCACGGAAAATGTAATCAATGACAGAGGTCGACATCTTGATATTGTCGTGGCCCTTCACGATGCCGTTGGGCTCAAAACGGGTGAAAGTGAAAGCTTCCACAAATTCTTCCAAGGGAACCCCGTATTGAAGACCAATGGAAATGGCGATGGCAAAACAGTTCATCAAGCTTCGGAAAGCAGCCCCTTCTTTATGCATATCAAGGAAAATTTCACCAAGCGAACCATCGGCAAATTCGCCCGTGCGAAGATAAACCTTATGCCCTCCCACTTCCGCTTTTTGGGTAAATCCATTACGACGCCCAGGGAGTGTGCGCCGTTTGGACAGATAGCGGTAAACCACCTTTTCGACAATCTGAAGAGGGGTGGGACGTTCCCCAATTTTTTCTTCCGTGATCTGGATATCGTCCAACAAATCCTTGGCTACAGAATTCAAAGGTTGTGATAGTTTGGAACCGTCACGATACAATGCATTGGCCTTCAGCATCATGCGCCACGACTTGGTGTAAGCTTCCTGGACGTCTTGGATGGTGGCCTCATTGGGCATGTTGATGGTTTTGGAAATGGCCCCCGAAATAAAGGGCTGGGCCGCCGCCATCATCTCAATGTGTCCATTGGTATGAATGTAGCGCTTCCCATATTTGCCGCACTTGCTGGCGCAGTCAAACACGGCCAGATGTTCTTCCTTCAGGAAGGGAGCCCCTTCCAAAGTCATCGTGCCACAGCAATAATCATTGGCCTTGGCAATTTCTTCATCGGTGAAACCAATTTCCTTCAAAAGATTAAAGGAGAACGCATTTGATTTTTCATCGGCGATGCCAAGCACATCATGAATAAAGTCTTCTCCCAAAGTCCATTTATTAAACACAAAGGTAATGTCAAAAGCCTGCAAGAGCTGGCCTTCGATTTTTTCCAAAACATCTTCGGTAAACCCCTTGGACTTGAGGCTTTCGTGATTAATGACAGGAGCTCCTTTAAGAGTGCCTGTCCCACGGCAATAACGGATAATCTCCAAAATCTGGTCTTCATTGTATCCCAATCTTTTAAGAGCCGGCGGAACACTTTGATTGATAATTTTAAAATACCCTCCCCCTGCCAATTTTTTGAATTTGACCAGGGCAAAATCAGGTTCGATGCCGGTGGTATCGCAATCCATCACCAACCCGATCGTCCCTGTAGGAGCAATAACGGTGGACTGCGCATTGCGGTACCCATGACGTTCCCCCAAATTGAGGGCACGATCCCAAGCTTCACGGGCCGAACGCAACAAATCAGCCGGGCATTCACGATGGTCAATCCCCATGGGGCTGATGGTCAGGTCTTCATATTCACTTTCGCTGACATTGTAAGCCGCACGCCGGTGGTTGCGTATCACACGCAGCATGGCATTTTTATTTTCTTC
This sequence comes from Deltaproteobacteria bacterium GWA2_45_12, assembly GCA_001797365.1. Classification (NCBI taxonomy): domain Bacteria; class Deltaproteobacteria; species Deltaproteobacteria bacterium GWA2_45_12. The sequence goes on along the minus strand of MGPH01000037.1, from coordinate 16,199 downwards.
AAAACGAGGGAAAGCCCCCAACTCTTTGGCCATCTCAGCCGAAGTCGCATAGGATTCCCCGCACAAAATAGCCGTCAGGGCTCCTGAAATGGCCCGGCCTTTTTTACTGTCATAGGGGATCCCTTGAACCATTAAAAGCGCTCCCAGGTTGGCATAGCCCAAACCAAGAGTGCGGTACTCGTGTGTTTTGATGGCAATTTCCTTGCTTGGAAACTGGGCCATGAGCACCGATATTTCCAAAATGACCGTCCACAAACGAGTCGCATGACGGTAGGCTTCGATATTGAATTGTTCCTTTTCCAAATCGTAAAACTTGATCAGGTTTAAGGAAGCCAAATTGCAAGCCGTATCATCTAAGAACATGTATTCCGAACACGGGTTGCTGGCGTTGATGCGCCCGCCCTGGGGGCAGGTATGCCATTGGTTTACCGTGGTGTCATATTGAACCCCGGGGTCAGCACAAGCCCAAGCCGCATAAGAAATTTGATCCCACAAATCCCGGGCCTTCATGGTTTTGGAAATTTTTTTATCGGAACGGTTGACCAAGTTCCATTCCTCGTCTTCAATGACGGCTTTCATGAAATCGTTGGAAAGCCTGACCGAATTGTTGGAATTTTGTCCGGAAACGGTTTGATAAGCCTCGGAAGTCCATTCGGTATTGTATTCACGGAATTCAATATGGTTGTAACCCTGCCGTGCATACTGAATAACTCGATAAACATAATTGAGCGGAATTTCATTGGTACGCGCCTGGAAAATGGCCTTGTTCAACTCGGGATTCTTTTTGGGTTCAAACCGGTCCTCGCCCAATTCCTTGTTTTGGCAAGCGGTCATGATGGCCGACAAACACCGGTGGGAAATACGCGATCCCGCCACCAAGGCCGCCACTTTTTGTTCTTCAATAACCTTCCAATTAACAAACTCTTCAATATCCGGATGATCCACATCAAGCACGACCATCTTGGCCGCACGGCGTGTGGTTCCCCCTGACTTGATGGCCCCGGCAGCGCGATCTCCAATTTGCAAAAAGCTCATCAAACCGGACGAACGCCCGCCCCCGGAAAGTCTTTCTCCCTTGCCGCGAATGGCACTAAAGTTTGACCCCGTACCCGAACCATATTTAAAAAGGCGGGCCTCCTTGGTCCATAAATCCATGATACCCCCTTCGTTGACCAAATCATCACGGACTGACTGGATAAAACACGCATGCACTTGCCCGCGTTCATACGCACTGGTTGATTTTTCCAAAGCCCCTGTCTTTGGATTAACAAAATAATGCCCCTGGCTGCCACCATCCAACCCATAGGCATAATGGAGCCCCGTATTAAACCACTGAGGGCTGTTGGGTGCGGCCATTTGATTGGCAAGCATGTAGGAAACTTCATCGTAAAAGACATCTGCGTCTTCGGGCGTATCAAAGTAACCGTATTTTTCAGCCCAAAAAGTCCAACAACCCGCCATGCGATGAAAAACCTGGCGAGCATCATGTTCCGAGCCCAATTTAGCTTCTTTGGATGGCTTTGCAGCCGGCTGACGGTGATAGCTAATAGAAGCCCCTTCTTGATCCAAGGGCACTCCTGTTTTACGAAAATATTTTTGCGCCAAAACATCAGTGGCCACCTGCGACCAGCTTTCGGGGATGATGACATTATCCATATGAAAGGCAATGGATCCATCAGGGTTTCTAATTTCAGAATGACGAGGAACAAAACGAATATCTTGATAAGGTGACTGACCTTTTTTGGTGAGAACGCGTTTGATTTTCATGAAAACCCCCTAAACTTAAATTGTTGACCCTTCGACAATGCTTCGACTGGCTCAGCACGTCGGCTCAGGGTGTCCTTCATAATATGGACATGGTGAGCCCCGTCGAACCATAAAAAAGCCAAAAACTACCCCTTAAGCGTAAAAAAATCGCTCTTTTTAAAAAAACCTAAGGTGCTGTGGATTCCCCCCTCAATTTGAGGAAACTACTACATCTTGTGGTGAGGTTGGATTCAACCACAAGGCTTAGTGGGTATCAAGGAGGTTTTTAGAAGAAATGATAAATAACTGATTTTGATATAAAAAAAAATTTGAAAAAAAAAGAACAACCCCTTTCAAAAAAGGGGTGTTTAAAAATTTTAAACTTAAATCAAGTGGTTAAACGAGATTTTTTATTCGGCATCGCTCCCGATGGCTTCTACAGGGCATTCTTCCAAGGCCTGTTGGCACAATTTACGTTCCTCATCGTTTTCCGGCTGCTTATAAACATAGGAATAACCTTCATCGGGGTTCTGTTTAAAATTGGCAGGAGCCGTTGTACGACATAAATCGCAGTCGATACATTGCGCATCGACATACCAGCTTCCCGGGGCATTATCTTTTACTTTGTCTTCTTTGGTGGCCATGAATTCCTCCAAGTGTGGGTGCTCTTTTCGCGGATTTAACCCTTCATTGTCAAGGGATTTGTCCCGCGAACCTTGTGTTCGCCCGTGATTTGTTCCTATTGACGGGCGCAGCAAGCGGCGCCCCTACAAGTCCCCCTCTTTTTCTTGTGCTTTGATTCTTTCCACAATGCCCTGACAAAGCTCAATCATTGCCTCCAGTCTTGAATCCGTCATTGAGTCAAAAAAATTAGCTAGAGAGTCCCCTAAAAAGGGGACATCAACAGGCCTATCTTCAGAACGGGCTGCTTGGACTCTCCTTAAAAATTCCACCATGGCTCGGGCCACTTCCAGTGTGAGTCCCTTAGGGAGACGATCCGATTGTAACACTGCATCGGAAATCAGAAAGCAATCTAGAACGGTCAAAGGTTCCTCATCCACTTGAGCCCATTCCGCAACCATATCAGCTGGAGTCGCCACATCGACTTGTCGAGCCGCCAGCATGTCAGATGCCACAGGAACATCGGCAGAAGCGGCTTTTTCATCGAGCGGGACCGCTGCTGTAAGGCGTTTCATGATTTGCTCAAAGAGGGATCTCGTTTTTCCATCTCCTGGGCGAAGAATAGGGATTCCCTCCGGCGTAACCCGCTTCCAGCCTGCCTCTGTTGCTGCCATCTCAGCAAGTTCGTCTGATGAAAACACTTCTTCCATTGGCCGCGCTACAACATGAGCGGTGTAAGTCCGCAACATGGCCTCCACATCTTCCGTAGTGTATTCTGGCTTACTTGCATGAACCCTTGGGCTTTGAATAACATCCTCCAAAATAAGATCGGCAGAACCCATGAAGAGATCGTCTCCGTTCCCTAAAAGTGGATTTTCAACTGGGTTATAATGACTGGCATCGTAGGTTATCTGAACTGGATCCATTGTCTTCTTGGGGCCATGAATAGAGTGCGGCAGGCCTAAGGGTCGGTGATCATGGGATACAGGTGGGCTCGCAACAGGGCGGTTAAAAAGGGAATGACCTCCAAGGAGATTAATTCCTCTATTCGTCCCAAGACGCACCAAAGATGATGGTGAAAATGCCATAAAAATCCTCTCTTAAAAAGTGTGGGAGGGTTATCGATTTCTTAAAAATAAAGTTGCTCACATTTTCATCACATTTTCATTGGCTTTGCCCCTTTTACTGCTTTAGGGTGCCCCTATGCAACCCACCGTCATCATCACCGGCGCTTCAACGGGACTCGGGCGCGAAATGGCTTTTGTGTATGCTCAAAAAGGGTATTCGCTGGGACTGACGGCGCGACGGTTGGAGTTGCTTGAAAGTTTAAAGAAGGAAATCGAAATCCAATTCCCGGGGACAAAAATTTTTATTGCTGCTTGTGACGTTCAAAACCTTCCTCAAGTCGCTCCAGTGATTCAAGGCCTATTCCACGAATTGGAACAAGTCGACATCTTCATCGCCAACGCAGGCATTGGGGCTTCGACTCCGGCGTGGGAGGATCACACGGAAAAAACGCTCAGCATCTTGGCCACCAATGTCATGGGATGCGTGGCGAGCTTGGAGGCGGCCAAGAACATCATGCTCAAACAGGGTTGCGGGCATTTGGTGGGAGTGTCGAGTGTGGCTTCGTTTCGCGGGCTGCCGGCCTCCAGCGCTTACTCTTCGAGCAAAGCAGCGCTCACGACTTATTTGGAATCCATTCGCTGCGATTTAAAACACCATGGCATCCATGTCACCAGCATTCATCCGGGTTATGTGCACACGCCCATGACAGCCAAGAACAAACACATGCCTTTAGTGATTGGCGCCCGCGATGCGGCAGAGCGGATGGTGCGCGCAATTGAAAAGAAAAAGGCCAGGTTTGTGTTTCCCTGGCCTTTACAGATTTTAACGAAGGTGATTCAGATCTTGCCGGACTGGCTCTACGATTTTCTCATCTCGCTTAAGTACCGAAACGGCGTTTTCCGGTAAAATTAAGGAGCCGGAGGCGGCGCAGCCCCATCTTCATCATCCAAATTAAACAAAATCATCAAATAGGCAATCGCTTTGTCCGAGATTTCAACCTGGAGTTTTGTTTCACGGTTTTCACCATCCCAGAAAGCCCCGCTTAATTCGGCAAATTTGTATCCCAGTACATTCTCGGGTCTCACCGTATCGTCTTTACGAAAACCACGCAGAGCCAACTCAATAGCCACATCCTGGGCATCCGCTGTAAAATATTTTTTTACACTTACGTCGCCCTTGGCATATTTGGTAATTAATTCGTCCAGTTTGGCCACATCCACATCTTCTGCTTTTTTAAGCCAATTGGTTTTGGCCATGACATGGATGGTGGACCCACAGTCGCGAATAATGGATTGAGCCCGGGATAAAGTATTAACCGAATTAGCCCTTCCCAGACGGACATTTTCAATATTTTCTACATTTTCTGGAGAGAGGGTAACCACAATAAAATGGCTCGCTACATAAACAGTCTGGACAATTTCCTCATCCTGCACGATTAGCTTTTGGTACTGCCCTCCTTCCAAAACGTCCGCGTTTAATACAAGCAAAGGATCGTCTTCTTGCCCTTCAACTACCAAATTTTGACCAGCGGCAAATACAACAGACTCATCCCTGATTTGAGGGAAATAAAAAATCATGGCATCCAACTGTTTCATCCAATTATCACCCTCATCTTCATTTTCTGGCGCTTCTTTGGTTGAATAAACAGCCATGTGCATGCCTTGTTTCTCCATGAAGCCAAAGGCCGCCATACCTTTTCCTAAACCATCAATAAAACTGTTGATCTTTTCTTTAAATTCCCCGGTTGGAGCTACATCCCAAAGAACATCCTGACTATCGTATCTGGCAAATCCATAAACTTTAGCTGTATCAGGAATCCACGAGGCCATTTCGGTACGGGCGGTAATAATTTCTTCTGAACATTCATTGGCAGGAGGTGAATTGTTATCACCACCACCCTCTGGATTGCATGTGTTTCCTCCTATATTTTGAGTAATGGTATCTGTACGCACACATTGCTTGGATTCACGTTCCCAAAACTCACCGTCTTTACAATCAATCCTTAAACTGCCACCGCTACAAGCTGGCAGAAAAGACGCGATAAGAAGGCCCAATTGAACCATTAAAAATTTTGTAAAAAGTTTTTTCATCATAAAAGCTCCTTTTCGTACATTCTTAATATAAGCAAGAAAGGTGCCTGACAGAGAATAATTAAAGATTAATAATTTCAATGGGTTGTATTTATACCCTTTGTGGAATAAGAAAAATTCCCCAATTTCCCCTTCGAGATGGGGGGGTAAAATCCCCAATTATTTTAAGAATTTAAAGAGAGGAAGGGGCTTGATTTTCTACCCAACGATTGTGGGTTTTGATAAGTCCGATCAAATGATCGACGGCATCTTCTTCGGGGATATTGCGTTCCACACATTCCTTGCCGACATACAAACTTATTTTTTTGGGGCCAGTGCCCACATAACCAAAATCAGCATCGGCCATTTCACCCGGGCCATTGACAATGCAACCCATGACGGCGATTTTCACACCTTTGAGGTGGCCCGTCACTTCACGAATTTTTTGCGTGGTGGTCTGAAGATCAAAGAGTGTGCGCCCACACGAGGGACAGGAAATGTATTCCGTTTTGAAAATACGCAGACGACAACCTTGCAAAATATTGTAGGCCAGTTTGAGATTATCCAAAAAGGGAACACCTTGGATCTGCAAACTATCGCCTAAGCCCTCCACAAGCAAAGTTCCCAGATGAACCGAAGTGGATAAGAGAAGATCCTCAGTCCCTGCAGGTTGATATCGAAGGTGAAGTGGAAAATTTTTATTGTGCGTTTTAAGATATTCGGCCAGTTTGCGGTTTATATAAACGGTATCCGCAGGATTTTTAGCAGTAAGCGAGAAAAAAACTTTTTCCACTTTTGC
>MGPH01000037.1:9553-9876 GCA_001797365.1 Deltaproteobacteria bacterium GWA2_45_12 | reverse complement strand
ACGCGGCAATCACGGGTTTCCAGAAGGCCATTTCTTCGATGGAGGAAACAGCGGCTACTAATTTCTCAACCTTTCCCACTTGTTTTACAGCTTCATTCGCATCTGAATTTTGAAAAGCGACAGGCAAATTAAAATTGCGGGCACTCTTCAAATCTTTTTCGCTCACAACTTCAATGCCTTCAACAGGAGTATCTTCTCCTATTTTTTTTGTTTGGTAAGTTTCCCATTGGATTTCGCTTAAGTCAGAAAATGAATTCCAAACACGAATGGCGTTTTGCGCCCCGTAGGCCATGGGGCCGACGTTGAATGCGTGACTGTAGCGG
>MGPH01000037.1:0-9528 GCA_001797365.1 Deltaproteobacteria bacterium GWA2_45_12 | reverse complement strand
CCCCTGACCCCTCCTTATCACCGCGTAGCGGGATTCCGTTTGCGGAACAAAGGAGGGGAGAAATCTCCTCCCCTTTGTAAGGGGAGGCCGGGTGGGGTAGAACACACTGGCCATTATATTTCCTCACCAACCCATACGCCACGGGAACTTCGTAAACAGGATCTTCAGTCAAGGAAACACGGATGGTGTCGCCCAAACCATCTTCCAAGAGAGCGCCAATGCCAATGGCTGATTTGATGCGACCGTCCTCACCTTCACCTGCTTCGGTCACGCCTAAGTGAAGGGGATAATTCCAACCTTGCTTATCCAGCTCGTGCGCCAGCAATCGATACGCCGCCGTCATCACCTGCACATTGGAAGCCTTCATTGAAAAAACGATGTCGTGATAATCAAGCTCGCGGCAGATGCGCGTGAATTCAAAGGCGGACTCCACCATGCCCTCGGGCGTATCCCCATAGCGGTTCATGATGCGGTCGGAAAGCGAACCGTGGTTGGTGCCAATGCGCATGGCCACGCCGTATTCCTTGCACTTAAGAACGAGGGGGACAAATTTTTCGCGAAGGCGTTCGACTTCCTGCTTGTATTGGCTGTCGGTGTATTCGACGACTTTGAAGAGTTTTTTATCGACGAAGTTTCCGGGATTCACACGCACCTTGTCGACATAGGGCACCACATTCAAGGCGATGGAAGGAGTAAAATGGATATCAGCCACGAGAGGAACTTTAATGCCGGCCTTCTTCATGGCGGCGCGGATATTGGGCAGATTGTCACAATCAGCCTGCGTGGGAACGGTGACACGGACAATCTCACAACCAGCCGTAACCATCTGTTCGATTTCACGCATGACAGCTTCGGTGTTTTTGGTGTCGGCTGTCGCCATCGACTGAACACGAATGGGATAATTCCCCCCCACGGCCACCTGGCCAATCCACACCGTACGGGTTTTTCGACGCTGATAAAATAAAGGAAACCCTGATTGCATAAGGGGTAGGGAACTAATGTTTTTGGAAGGGAAAGTCAACCTTCCCCGTAGGATATCCTTTTCCGCCAAAGGACGGATCAGTCCTTTGGCTGAAAAAAAGGGGGACTGAGGGGGATTTGTTCTCGCATTGATCCCGTGTCCGCATCATCCCCACTTCCATACGGGAACGGGTTCGGGAACAAATCCCCCCTACCCCCCTTTTTTAAAGGGGGATGAAAACTAAAAAACCATGGCCATCTCCCCAATGGTTTAGTAAAGCCCTTGCATGCCTTCTGAATTTTCCCATAAAACACGGGTGCTCAACCTGAGTAAACTTTCCCAGGAAATTTTTGATCTGCTCATCATTGGGGGTGGTATCACCGGGGCTTCAACAGCCCGCGATGCGGCCATGCGGGGCTTAAAAGTGGCGCTGGTTGAAAAACATGATTTTGCGTTTGGCACTTCGTCGCGATCTTCCAAACTGATTCACGGGGGTTTAAGATATCTGGAAAATATGGAATTCAAGCTCGTATTCGAAGCCCTGGCCGAGCGCTTCCTTCTTCTAAAAACAGTACCCCATATGGTACGGCCCCTTTCATTTTTTATGCCCATTTACAAAACGGGCAAAAGCAAATGGCTGATTACCCTTGGTATGTGGCTCTATGATATTTTGGCCCTCTTTCGCGCCACCGGTTTTCATAAGTGGCTTAACAAGAAAAAAACGTCCCAAAAATACCCTTTTCTCAATCCGGAAGGTTTGCTTGGCGGGTTTCAATATTACGATGCCAGCATGAACGATGATCTTTTGGTTTTGGAAATCCTGCGAAGCGCGCACACTCTGGGAGTCACGTCGGTCAATTATGTGGAAGCCATCAAACCCCTTAAAACAGGGGAACGCATCACTGGTTTTATTGTGCGCGACCGTGAAAATTCCGAAAATGAAATTTCTGTACGCGCCCATCAAGTGGTGGTTTGTGCCGGGCCATGGACGGACATGGTGGGCAAACTAACAGGGAAATCATGGAAAAACTGGCTTAAACCCAGCAAGGGAGTGCATTTTTTATTCGATCTTAAAAAAATCTCCGTCAATGAAGCCGTTGTGATGAACGACCCCACCAACGGCCGTATTTCGTTTGTGATTCCACGCCCTGATTTTGGTACGGGCATGGCCCTTGTGGGCACCACCGATGGCCCCACACCTGCAAACCCTGAAAAAGCCGTCGTAGAAAAAAGTGACGTGGATTATTTGATGGGCCTGCTTCACCGTTATTTCCCTCATCTACAACTCAAAACCAGCGACATCATAAGTGCCTATGTCGGCGTGCGGCCTTTGTTTGGCCATCTGGATGAATTTGACAAAAATGATGCTAAAAGTCTGCAAAAGGTAAGCCGCGAACATCACATTGGAAAAGGACTTGGGGGCACGGTGGTAGTGGTCGGCGGCAAATACACCACCCACCGCACCATGGCGGCAGAAATTGTGGATGAATCCATCGCCGCCTGGCAAGAAGCTCACCATCATGGGGAAGCACCTGTTCTTCCAAACGTGACCGAAGCACACACCAAAGATCCCATCAACCCGGAAGCCACTTTTGAGGCTACCCGTCAGGCAAGACAAAAGGCCAAGGCCGAGAAAGCGGACATCCCTGAAAAACTTTGGTCCCACCATGGTGCCGAGGCGTATGCGCTGTATCAAATTTTTAAGGAAAAGGGGGAACCCCTGCCAGACGTGCCTGGATTCCCTTGGCTAGCCACGCAGCTGCGTTTTGCCATCAGGCACGAAATGACGATTCATCTGGCTGATTTTTATTTCCGGCGATCCTCGTTGTATGCTACACGCGTCGACCAAGGGCTTCCGTTTGCTGAAACACTTGCTCAAGTATGGGCGGAGGAATTGGGGTACGCCCCTGATAAAATTCCTGCAGAACTGGCCCGTCTCCACCAAGCCATCGACGCAGCTTCGGAATGGAAAAAAATCTTTGAATAACCCCCCTATAACCCCCTCTTAAATTAAGAGGGGCATTAAGAAACTCCTCCCCTTAAAATAAGGGGAGGTTGGGAGGGGTTATTATTTTGATGGATAATGCTCCCGCAAAAACTGGCCCATACGGGCGTTAATGATGTCCGGAAATTCCAGGAGGGCGTAATGACTGCCATAGGGCAAAATGAAGAGTTCTGATTTGGAAATAGTGTGGGCCATGCGTTCGGCCGTGCTGCGCGGCGTGATAATATCTTTTTCTCCCGTAATGATAAGCACCGGCACACGCACAATGGGCAGCACATCGCCGGCATTATGTTCACTTAAATGCCTCATGATTTGATGGTAAATATTAAAATCAATTGAAATAAGATCCCGAGCCACCTCCTGAAACACTTCTATATTCATGTTTTCATGAGCCAACCCCATTTTTTGAATCATTTGAATCAATGAATTTGAATTGATGAGTTTGTTGGCTAAAGGTTTGAGAGTGGGTTGAACCGCCGGCGTCACTTTTTTTGCTATTTCATTGACTCTTGGCAATACATACCGCAACAGAGGGTTGTTAAGCACCGTATGGAAAGGGTAGCCAAAGGTTCCGTTAATCAAAATCATCCCTTCAAAGAGATCGGAATGATCCCGATAAAACTCAAGGCAAATCTGGACACCCATGGACCAACCTGCAAAAACAGCATGGTCCACTTTTTCTTTTGATAAGATGATTTCAAGGTCTTTGACATGGTCTAGAATCCCCAAGTGCTGCTCGTTTTGTGGAGGGTCCGACTTGAAAAGCCCGCGGTAGTCCCAGGTAATAAAACGATAATCGTTGGTGAATTTCTGGTACAAAAGTTTCCACGCGGCAAGATTTCCCCCCAGCCCATTACACAACACCATGGGCTTCTTTCCTTTGCCAATGACGTAATAAGTGATTTTGGTACCGTCAAAACTGGTGATTTTTTTTTGTTTGATGGGGGTCATGTTGATATTTAAAAAAATCGGAACCATCTACCCCACCTTAATCCTCCCCTTATCACCGCATAGCGGGATTCCGTTTGCGGAACAAAGGGGAGGAGATTCTCCCCTCCTTTATAAGGAGGGGTAAGGGGAGGTAGAAAACAGGTTTATAAGATAAACATACAATCTCCATAACTAAACAAGCGGTATTTTTCTCTCATGGCCTCCCCATAGGCATCAAGCACAAAATCATGCCCCGCAAAAGCACACACCAAAGCCAAAAGGGTTGAGCGTGGTTGATGAAAATTGGTCAGTAACCGGTCCACTATTTTAAACCGGTAAGGAGGATGGATAAAAATATCGGTAAAACAACGCATCGGAGAAAGAACCCCCTCATTGTTCGCAGCCGATTCCAAAGCACGAACAGCCGTTGTCCCCACAACACTTATCTTTCTTTTTTCTTTTTTGGCCTGATTCACCTTATGCGCAACCCCTTCGGTTATTTCAAAATACTCGCGATGCATGACATGGTCTTTAAGATTTTCGGTGCGCACCGGCAAGAATGTCCCCAACCCCACATGCAGGGTGACAAAACAAAGGTCCACGCCCTTAACTTTAAGTTGATCCAAAATTGCAGGAGTTAAATGAAACCCCGCTGTGGGCGCTGCCACCGAGCCTGTATGCCGGGCGTAGACAGTCTGATAACGGTGCGGGTCAAAAGAAGGGTCATCTTCCCGTTTAATATAAGGAGGCAGCGGAACATGCCCAATACGGCTTAAAATTTCAAACAAGTTTCCTGTATAAAAAAGACTTATTTCCCTTAACCCGTCTCCAATTTCACCCCCAAGGACACCCCTTAAATCGGAGGCAAAGGACAATTCCATCCCCGGAGGATTTTTTTTCGAAGACGAAATCAGGCATTCCCACACCTTGGGTTTTATCTCGCGAATCAGGAAGCATTCAAGCTTCCCCCCTGTTTCCTTTTTGGTCACAAGCCGACAGGGAAAAACCTTTGAATCATTTAAAACCAACACATCTCCCGCCTGGAAATGATCGACAAACCGGTCAAAAAAAGAGTGTTGCCATGTTTTTTTTTGACGATCCAAAACCATCATCCGTGATGATTCGCGTTTGTCCAAAGGATAGTGGACCACTAGTGTAGGGGGGTAAGTATAATCAAGGTCGGAAAGATTCATGAATCGTGTGGCTCTACCTCCCCTTTATCCCCTCCTTATCAAGGAGGGGAGATTGTTAGATCACGAACCTGTCCCCCTTCCCGTTTGCGGGATAAGGGGGACTACAGGGGGTAGTCGCTAGGGAAAATGTTCCAAAAATTTCCATATTATCTTCTGGCTTTTGATATCACCGGCTTTTTTGGAGAAGAAAAGAGCTTCTTTAAGATACAAACGGGTCTCATCGAGCCCCCATTTTTTTTTGATGAGCTCATTTACCAAATCAAACTGCATATCAGCCATATTTTTTAAGCCATTAAAATGGTCGCCCATGGAGAGCTTCAAGCTTTCAAGGGCCTTGGCCTTGTTGCCTTTTTTTAGAAAGGCCATACCTTTTATTGTGTGCGCCATATGAACAAAAACAAAATCATCCTTGGCCAGGCCAAGAACCTTGTCCATTTTACGCAAAACAATGTCATACTGCCCAAAAAAATCGAGAAGCAGGCGGGCTGATATGATTTTGAGGGAGGGATCCGCCGGAACCAGCTTTTCGGCCTTCTCATAGGATTTCCAGGCTTTCCGGAATTCTTTTTGGAGCCTGAAAAAAACTCCATAAGCCGAGTAAAAAAGCCCCGCAAGCAAATCATCCTGATTTTTTTCTGCTTCTTTAATCCCTTGCTCCAAAAGTTTTTGGGCTTCGTCAAACTTTCGCAGTTTCAAAAATTCAAAAACTCTAAAGAGCGTTTTGGATTCAATCTTTGTATCGTAGCCCTGGGTCATGTATTTTTGGTGATGAAAGGAAATCCAACCGTCATCAGGGGTTGTTTTTCTTTTTTGGTTAAAATGGTCACCATTTCCTGATGAATGTCCCCATTGGTGGCCAAAATTTCCTTGTCATAAACCGAAAAAGGATTCCCATTAAACAAACTGACCTTTCCACCGGCTTCTTCCAAAATAAGCTTGCCCGCCGCCACATCCCAGGGAAACAAATTCAATTCCCAAAAACCATCGTAACGCCCACAAGCCACATAGCACAAATCAACAGCGGCCACTCCATCGCGACGCACGGCTTGGGCCTCCATGAGAATGTTTTGAAAATGGTTGAGGTTGTTCTCTTTGGCTTTTCGAATATTATAAGCAAACCCCGTGGCGACAAGGCTATAGATTAAAGAGGGAATCGAAGACACATGGATGGGTTCATCATTTAAGAAAGCCCCCTTCCCTTTTTGTGCATGAAAAACTTCGTTGCGATTAGGGTCAAAAACAATACCCAAAACAACCTCCCCCTTGTGTTCGAGAGCCATTGAAACGCAAAAGAGCGGATATCCGTGGGCATAATTGGTGGTGCCATCCAGTGGATCAACAATCCATTTGAAATCAGAGTTTTTTCTAAAACCACCGCCCTCTTCAGCCAAAATATCATGATCGGGAAAAGCCGCATGCAGGGCATCGATGATCAGTTTTTCACAAGCCTTGTCAATTTCAGTGACAAGATTAATTTCGCCCTTGAATTCAATTTGGTGCCTTTGGCCCAAGCCTTTTAGTTGAAGCTCGGCCGCCTTTTTGGCAACGGAAATAGCTGTATCAAAAAATGATGACATGAAGAACCCTCGGTTTGATTAAGGATAATAACCCGGCTTGGCTTGGTTGACCAAGGCCCTGAAATCGCCATCGCGAAAAGGGGCCGAAATATCATTGAGGGCATGCTCGGCCCGAATCGCGCCCAATCTTACGGCTAATTCATATAAGGCATTTGTTTTCGGACCATAAACACCATCAAAATCACCCAATTTATCTTTGTAAATATCAATAATATTTCTTACTTTGACGACATCGACAGTGTCTGCCAACGAAACACCTGCCGGCGTGGTTTTGTTAAATTGCCCGTGATTCATCCGTTTAAGCTTACACAAAGCAATCGCAACAAGAAGCCCTCGTTGCAACTGGCTCATTGTTTGTTGGTCCTGATTTTTGAAAACGGCGGGAACCGCAAAACTCTTTTTGGCCGATTTTTCAATTTTTTTAAGAACGCTTGCTTTTTTGCCAGGGGGAATGGTCGTAAGCATTTGGGGTATTTCTGCATGCCCACTCATTTCCTCACGTACCCTTCCTTGAGCTAGTCCCGCATAACTTGGAACCACCTGTTCCTTGACGGGCGCATCCAAACGATGCTCTTCCCATTTTTTTTGGGCCATGGCGACCAAGCCACGAGCCATTTTTGTGGGGTCTTTCAAATAAATTTCATCTTCTTTCACCCAACCGCGATCAATGCATTCCCCCATCACACGGGCACATAGGGAAACCGTTTTCCCCGTGCATTTGCCGTTTAATCCCCTCCAGCCAAACTGACGCTGGGCCCATTTGAGGGCTTCCATAGTGTCCATGGCCTTTCCTTCCGCCGCCAAATCTTCCAGTTTGAGGCATGCCAGTAAAACGGCAACGGCATTTTGAACTTGACGCATGGCCTCCTTTGATTTTTTGGCAATTCCTTTAAGATTGGCCTTCACAACGGATTTTTCGATCGTACTTTCAGGAGAATCCAGGACAGCAGTGGGTTCATCAGGAATATCTTCAGCATCCCTAAACACATATTTTGTCTGTGTTTGCTCCGGTTGAATAATTCCATAGGTGATCAAAGCCTGGTTGACCGCCCCGCTCACACCAATTTCATCAATCTTGGCCACCGCATAGCGGTAAACTTCAAAATTTCCCTTCAGTTTGGGATTGTCTTTATGCACCATCAGCGCGGAAATGACTGCAGGATTCTTTGCCAGCAAACGAGCAATGATATTGGCTTCAGCAGGTTTGGCTCCATGGGCCATGAAATCACCGGCAAACTTGTTCACCAAACCATCTTCCGCAGCCAAAAGGCTTGCCTTGGCCACCGCTTCTTTCTGGCCTTGGTAATCGGATGCACCAGCTCCTGTCGAGCGCAAATGGTTCACATAGGCACTCAAGGCCACTTGCCAGGCGGAATAATCAGGAGATTCCCATGCTCCAATTCCATAGTTTGAAAACCATTCATTCATTTGACGTGCCGCTGAAGGTAAAGAACTTAAAACAAAATAAGCATGGGCCGATTTTTCATCCTGTAAATCGGTTTTAAGCGAGCGATACATTTGATTTAATTGTTTATGGCCCGCCAGCGTGTGGGAAACTTCATGTGCCTGTCCCGTCTCCAAACCCCTCTTTATCAACTCATCTTCAATAACTAATTGGTGCGCATTAAAAAGGGCATAGGGGATGGGATCCTGGGATGAACCGAGATCGGAGATTTTCGGCATAACGGCGAATCTTCTAAGAAACAAATTCATGGCCACTTTTTGGGAATCGGTATTGTAACCCATTTCATCACGCACAAGATTGACAAAACGGATTCCTTCATCCACGGCATTTTCAATGGCTGTTTTGGCTTTTTGAGCATTGCGCTCCTCCGGGGTTCCAAAGAAAAAACCCTGCACCAAATGCAAAAAAAGGGCATCCCGAACCATTTTCGGTTTTGTTTGGGCCAATTCTGTCAAGGCAGAAGCAAGGGCGGGAGATTCTTGCATGAGTTTTCGCGCCATCTCACGGGCTGCCGGTTCGGCCAAACCATATTCCTGCAAACTTTTGGCAATTTCCAAACTCAACGAATCAGCATTGGTTTCGCCTTTAAATCGCCCGGCATCCACATCGGCCTTTGGAGCCGGGATGGATTGTGGGTTTTCTGCATAGGTTAATGGACTTGCCTGAGAAGAAAGATCACCCTGGAGCTCTTGATTTGGTTCAACTTTAGGGAGTTCTGTTGGTTTTAAAGGGATATCCGCATGCCGGATGGGATAAACATTACCATCGATTGCTTTGGTTTCTGTTGCCATATTCCACCTCCACGGCGATTATCGTCACAAGTCTATTTAAGTTGCCAGAGGAAATTTGAAAATTAATCTCTTGAAATTCGCTGTCCTACAACGATGGTAACATGATCTGTTTTGAACTTTGCAAGGGCCTCGTGGAAAAGGTCGGTAATTTTCTCAACTAATTCATCATCATCAAGATGCTGCCAATGGTCGGCAGTGATTTTTTTTAAAACATGATCTTCAATCCATAAACCGATTCCTTCTTCTGCACTTATCTCATCATCAAAAAAACCCTTGAGAAAATTTTGTACGAAAACTTCAAAATTTTGTGATGTTTTATAACCTCGCACCGCTTTCCCCATCTCTTGTTGGATAAGCGGTAATTCAAGATGTCCGCTTAAACCGACAACACTTTCCTGCCTTTCAATAATGAGTCGTGCCAGATTTGCCTTGGCTTCGTGCGCATTTTTGGAGGTAAGAACCACATGAATAATTTCATCGTGTTCTACAATGTCAGTCACTCCGTCACTCAATAAAAGAAAATAAGCCCCTAGGAGCCTGTCGGGGAAACATTTTTAGTAATTCATGATCGGCAACAGCCCCGGTTTTTGATATAAGGAGGCATGA
>MGPH01000036.1:6166-23908 GCA_001797365.1 Deltaproteobacteria bacterium GWA2_45_12 | reverse complement strand
AACGTGGGTTCGAATCCCACCCTCTCCGCATAGAAGTTCTGGCTCTATTCCCCTATCTGATCCAAATCATAGTTAAGCTTTCTCAATATGAGATAAAATGGGTTTGATTTTTTAAGTGGGAATTTTACCTATGATTCCATTACCGCCCATTGCCGTTATTTTCCTGACTTCCCGTTGCAACATGGTTTGCCGGTTTTGTGCAACGGATAATTCTGTTTCTTCCATGACATTTGAAGAAGCCTTGGCTTTGCTTCTTTTTTTGAAAAAAGAAAAAGTCTCATGCGTTGTCTTTGGGGGTGGGGAACCTTTTGTCTGGAAACATGATTTTTTGCTTATCACCCAAAAGGCCAAGGAAATGGGGTTTGTTGTTCAAGTGGGAACCAATGGGATTTCGATGCCCGATGGGTTTGAAAATATCGATTCGATTGACCGCTATGTATTGCCCATCGACTCTATGGATGCCGCCATTCATAATCATTTAAGAAATTATCCCAAAAAGGAACATTTAAGCATCATCCTTGAACGTCTGGAAAAATTAAGGGGAACAGGCCGGTCTGTAACAATTTCTACAGTGGTCAATCGTACCAACTTGGAAAATCTTCCTGAGATTGCAAACTTTCTTCATAACTACAACCATGATGGTGGCCTTGTTCATGCCTGGCACCTGTATCGTTTTATTCCCGAAGGCCGGGGCGGCCGTCTCAGTGCCGGCCAACTGGCCATTGATCTGGAAATCTACCACCAAGTTTGTGACGAATTAAAAAGAAAGAACCCTCATTTGGTTATTTATAAAAGACCCAATATGTATTCTTCAAAAACAGTCGATTTTTACTGGTATTCAAAACACAAATTGATGGTGGGAAGTCAGCCGTTTGGCCGTCCAGTAAGAAGTAACCTTTCAGAACCCATGGCCATAGAAAGATCACTCCTCTCGGAATTATTATAGTCAACCTTTTCATGGTCTTTTGATACCAGATCCTTTCTTTCCTTTATATACGTATACATTGCCCTCCCATAAGCGCATATCTGGAACCCAGACAACACACATACAAATGAGGCTTGATGCCCAAGGGAAAGGTAACGTTATGCGAGTAGATACAAAAAAAATATTTGAGAATGTTATTTTAGAAAAATTTTTGGGGTATGAAGGCCCTTTATTCACTTATGATGCCAAAAAACCGATTGAAGAAGAACTGCTTGCAGAAAGATCGGACCAAAATAAAAACGAAACCAGACAATTCACACGATATTTTTGGAAACTTGGATTGGATACGTATTCTCCTGCCTAACTAATAACCCTTCAAACCACTGCAACAGCAGGTGGACTCAGAGCCTTGTTTTTTATTTCACGAAATTTTTTAGAAACAGAACCAAGCCTAGCCTCCCACCAGGCATCGGGAACCATGTTCTCGGTGGTTTTAAGGTAGGTAAGAATCATTGAAGTTAAAGTGAAATTGAAAACTCAATTTTAGTTGCAAAATAAGGTTTTTTTTGGTGTTAAAAACACATGCCTCAAAAATTGACCTGCCCCCTATGCCACAAGTCCACCACATGGGAAAAAAACCCTTACCGGCCTTTCTGCAGTTTGCGTTGCAAAACAACCGATTTAGGAAACTGGGGCAGCGGGAAATATGCCATTCCAGCCAACGAAAGTTCTCCGTCAGATGAAAACAAAGAAGAAGATGTAAATGATAAAAAAGAACAGGAGTAGGGCCTAGATGTCTACAACGACAAAATTTTCCGGGCTTCCACCACGGTGGCGACAGTGCGGCCAGAGTCTTTGACCATTTTAGCTGCAGTATCAACCAACTCGCCATTAGATTTTGCCATGGTTTCATTGGGTAAATAAAAATTGTCTTCCAAACCTACACGGATATTTCCCCCCAATTCCAACGCAGCACGAATCATGGGCCATTGGTCCCGGCTAATGCCAATAACTTCCCAAGTGGAATTTTTGCTGATTTGACTGGCTTGGAAAGCAAGATTTTTGGGTGTGGCCTTAATCCCCCCCAACACACCCATGATAAAGGAATATTGAACGGGCTCTTTAAGGAGGCCCATGTCCACAAAAGGTTCGGCATTGGTCACATGCCCCACATCAAAACATTCAAGTTCCGGTTTGACACCGCTTTTAAGCATGTGTCGCAGAAAAAATTCAATGGTCTCAAACTTGTTTTCAAAACAAAAATCAAAAACAAATTTTTTCTTGTCGGGGGAATACTTGGCATAATTCATCGAACCCATGTTAAGCGCCCCGATTTCCGGCTTCAGTTCGGTAATGTGCCGGATACGCTCTTCTTTGGGGACACCGATCGTGCCCGTTGAAAAATTGATGATCACATCGCACTTGGCTTTGATTTTATCCCGTATGGCTTTATAAACTTCAAGCCGCTGGGTAGGGCGGCCATCATCTTCACGAGCGTGGATATGCACTACCGAGGCCCCCGCCTGCCACGAACGATGGGCTTCGTCGGCAATTTCATCAGGAGTGTATGGAATTGATGGGCACTGATCGCGGTTGGCAGCAAGACCTGTCAAGGCAGCTGTGATAATAACTTTGGACATTTCACTATTCACCTTTCACTATTCACTTAAACAGGCTCCACTCCGTGTTTTTTATACGGTTGTTCCAATTTTTTATTCTGTGAAAACTTCAAGGTTTCCACAATCACTTTACGGGTATCCCGTGGATCAATAACTTCATCGATATAGGCCCCACCGGCCGCCACATCAAGGGCAATTTTCTTCTGGTATTCTTCAACCAATTCTTTTCGTTTTTTTTCAGGGTCATCGGCTTTTTGTATTTCTTTCCGATAAATGATATTTACCGCTCCTTCCGCCCCCATCAGACTTACTTCAGCTGTTGGCCACGCAACAATCAAATCGGGCCCATAAGCCTTTCCCCCCATCACATAATAACCGGCTCCATAAGCTTTGCGGATAATCACCGTGATTTTTGGAACCGTGGCCCGGCTGGTGGCAAAGAGCATTTTGGCCCCATGGCGGATAATCCCCTTTTTTTCAACTTCAGAACCCACCATAAACCCCGGTACATCCTGCAAATAAATAAGGGGGATGTTAAACGCGTCACACAAATTAATAAAACGCGCAGCCTTGTCTGATTCATCCACGTTAATCACACCCCCATGATAAGCCGGCTGGCTGGCCACAAACCCCACTGAAAAACCTCCCACACGAGCCAGTGCTGTAATAAGCCCCTGGCCAAATTTGGGCTTTATTTCCAAAAATTCATTCCCATCCACAATTTTTGTGATGATGTTGCGCATATCGTAAAACTGGCGAGAACTGGCCGGTAAGATATCCAAAATATCATCATCTAAGCGATCTTCATCGGCATCACTGCCGGAAAGCAATTGGGAAAGACGGTCACTCTGCGGCAATACAGAAATATTTTTTTGTTGGGGGATCGGTTTTGCCTGACAATGGTCGGGAAAATAACTCAGATATTTTTTGATAACGGAGATACATTCTTTGTCATCTTTTACTTCCAAATCCCCCACACCGCTTATTTCACAATGAACCTTGGAGCCTCCCAAATCTTCTGTCAAAACATCTTCGCCAATCACGGCCTTGACCAAGGGTGGGCCTGCCAATGCCATGGAGGATGTCCCTTTGACCATGGGGACAAAATCAGCCAAGGCGGCAATATAGGCCGTACCCGCGGCACATGGCCCCATGAGGGCCGCAATTTGAGGGACAACACCGGAAAGGGTTACCTGGTCAAAAAACATTTTCCCGGTGGAGGCAAATTTGGAACTGGCAATCTCCTGAATGCGTGCCCCCGCAGAATCAAGCAACCAAATGATGGGAATGCGTTCCCAAAGGGCCAGTTCACGCATCCGATTGGCCTTACGTTCCCCGGCCTCGCCAATGCTTCCGGCAATCACCGTAAAGTCGTAGGCAATCAGACAAACCCTTCGACCACCAATCTGGCCAATCCCTGTAATAACACCATCGGCCGGAGTTTCTTTTCCACCTAACGCAGCATCTTCAACCTGCGAAGTGGCCAAACTTCCCATCTCAACAAAAGAATTTTTGTCTAAAAGTAAATCAAGGCGTTCGCGCACTGTGAGTTTGCCTGCGGCATGTTGCTTAGCAATTTCATCAGCCCCACCCATGCCAAGAACATTCTTTTTTTTCTGGTTGAATTGTTGGGTTAAATCGCGAAGGGACATGGGATTACCCTCTTTTTTTAAAAAATTACTTTTAAAATCTGATCTTTGTAAGGGAAAGAAGCGTAATCAAAATAAACTTGCCTGTATACAAATTTTATCCATCTTCACCCCGATGTTTGGCAAATTACATCACTTCAAGTTGAACATATTTCGTAAGAATTTTTTTAATATCCCCATTTGAAAAAATAATCGTGAGTTTGTGCCCTTCGGCCTGGCCTTCACTGGCGCGGACAGTGCCAACACCAAAGATGGGGTGTTTAATTTTGGATCCGATTCTATAGGGGCTAACAGGGCCAATATGGCGTGCTACTTCTCTTTCCAAATCAGCATGGCGCACATTTACAGGAGAACTAAAAGATCTTTTGGGAATTGAAATTTTTTTTGCATCAAAATCAAAACCTTTATCCTGATTTTCGTCTTCTTCTTTCCATTCAGGCTTTGGGGAAATTCGATTGAGGAATTGATCAGGAATCTCGTCCAAAAAGCGCGAAGAGAGCATGTATTGGCTGGCTCCAAAAAGATTGCGACTGGAGACATGGCTTAAGTAAAGAAACTCCTGCGCCCGTGTCATGCCCACATAACAAATGCGGCGCTCTTCTTCCAAATCATCATCGGATTCAAGTGATCGGGAGTGGGGGAATAATCCCTCTTCCATGCCCACCATGAACACCACCGGGAACTCCAAGCCCTTGGCTAAATGCAACGTCATCAAGGTCACGCGATCGGTGATAGCGTCGCCATCCTTATCCGTAGCACTCATGAGAGAAGCCATGTCCAAAAAAGATTCAAGTGTCGGTGTTTCGACCTCACTTAAAAAATCGCCGACGACACTCACCAATTCTTCCAGGTTCTCCATACGATTTTCGGCTTCCATCGTTTTTTGTTCCATTAAACTTTTGGAATATCCCGTCACACTGTAGAGATGGGGCATGAAATCGGTTAACTCCATCGTGGTGACATCAGCTTTGAGTTTGGTGATGATGTCGTGGAAAGATTTGAGTTTGAGCAAAGTCCCCGCATTGAATAACTCCCCCTCGCCCCCTCTTACTTTAAGAGGGGGTTGGGGGACGTTAACCAATTGCTCAAGGACTTGCCACAGTGATATCGAATGCTCGGTAGCCAACGCATCCAATTTATCCACCGTCGTCTGCCCAATACCACGTGTCGGCACGTTGATGATGCGTTTTAAACTGACGGAATCCGCCGGATTCACCAAAGTTTTCAAATAGGCCATCATGTCTTTGATTTCCTGCCGGTCATAGAAACGCATGCCGCCATAAATTACATAGGGAATGCGGTTTTTGCGAAGTTCATCTTCTAAAACGCGGGACTGAGCATTGGTGCGGTAGAACAGGGCCATGTCGTCAAACGTGAATTTTTGATTTCTGAAAACAATTTCTCTTACAACAAACTGGGCTTCTTCTTTTTCAGTAAGGCCATGAAAAAGGGTGACTAGTTCCCCTTCCGCATTATCGGTCCACATGGTTTTGCCCATGCGTTTTTTGTTTTTCCCGACCACCGCCCCGGCAGCAGAGATGATGGTTTTGGTGGAACGATAATTCTGATCAAGAGTGACCAGGCACGCCTCGGGATAGTCTTTTTGGAAATCGAGGATATTTTTTATTTCAGCCCCACGAAAGCGGTAGATGGACTGGTCGTCATCCCCCACCACGCAAATATTCCGCCATTTTTGGGCCAGACATTTCATCACGGCATATTGGCTTTTGTTGGTGTCTTGGAATTCATCCACGTGCATGTAACGGAATTTGTCTTGATAGTGGGAAAGAACTTCGGGATGCGTTTGAAAAAGAACAAGTACATTTAAGATCAAATCCCCAAAATCCATGGCCTGGCTGAGCTTTATTTTTTTTTGATAGGATTCATAAACCGTCCCCACTTTTTCCCCAAAAAAATCAGAATGTTGCTTTTGATATTGAGCCGGCGTCAAGCCATCGTTTTTGGCTTTGTTGATCGCCCCCGCCATGGCCTTTGGGCTAAAAACCTTGGGATTGATTTTGAGTTCATCGATGCATTGCGTGATAATTTTGAGCTGATCTTGGTCATCATAAATGGTGAAGTCTTTGGTGAACCCAAGCTTATCGGCATGGGCCCTTAAGATCCGCAAACAGGCTGAATGAAAGGTATGAACCCACATCTCCTTGGCAACACCAAGGCCTACAAGCTTTTCCACACGTTCCTTCATTTCAGAAGCGGCTTTGTTGGTAAACGTGACGGCAAAAATATTCCAGGGACGTGCCAAACCTTTTGCCAAAAGATGGGCCATGCGAAAGGTGAGCACGCGCGTTTTCCCGGAACCGGCTCCGGCCAAAATAAGAAGCGGCCCTTCGGTCTGTTCAGATGCTTTTCGTTGTTGGGGGTTTAATTGGGATAGCATAGGTAGGGGCGATCCTTGTGATCGCCCATTTTATTCCACCGTCACACTTTTCGCCAAATTACGGGGCTGGTCTATATCGCAGCCTTTTAAGTCCGCCACAAAATAGGCCAGTAACTGTAAGGGAACAACAGCAAGGATGGGAGCCAAATACCATTGAGTACGGGGCAAATAAAAAACAGCCTCACTTCTTTCATCAAAACGATGATCTCCTTCAGTTGCCAGTGTAAACACGGAAGCTCCACGCGCTTTGACTTCTTCAATATTGGAAATCATTTTCCCGCACACGCGATCATCGGGGGCAATAGCCACAACGGGCGTTCCTTTTTCAATCAGCGCAATCGGGCCGTGTTTCATTTCACCGGCTGAATAACCTTCGGCATGAATATAGGAAATTTCCTTGAGCTTTAAGGCTCCTTCCAGGGCAATGGGATAATGCACACCACGGGCGATATAATAAATATCGTGGGCCTCTTTTAATTTTTGGGCCATTTTGTAAAGAACTTCTTTCTGCGCCAACATTTTTTCCATAAAAGAAGGCAGGAGATTTAATTGCTTGATGGCTTTTTGGACATAAGTTGCATCAATTGTTTTGTTTTTAAGGGCCAGATAAAGGGACAAAAGGAACAACTGAACCATCTGTGTGGTGAAAGCTTTTGTAGAGGCAACCCCTATTTCGGGCCCGGCTCGTGTATCCAGGGTTACATTGCTTTTGCGGGTAATGCTTGAACCAAGCACATTACAAATGGCAATGACCTTGGCCCCTCTTTTTTTTGCGTCATCCATGCAGGCCAAGGTGTCCGCTGTTTCTCCCGACTGGGAAATAACAAGCAAAAGGGTTTTTTTGTCGATGAAGGGTTCGCGATACCTGAATTCGCTGGCCGTATCCACACTCACAGGAATTTTGGCAATGGACTCAATCAAATACTTGCCCGCCATGGCCGCATGCCAACTGGTTCCACAAGCCACCATATAAAAACGGTTAAAAGATGGAAATTTTTTGCTCTTAAATAATTTATCCAAATCCGGAAAATAAATTGTCTGTTTTCCTTTTTGAATCCGTCCCAAAATGGTTTCTTCCATCACACGGGGCTGTTCCATGATTTCCTTGAGCATGAAATGTTTGTACCCCCCTTTTTCAGCCATTTTTGGGGACCATTTGATTGTACAAATTTCCTTTTTTAATATCCTGCCATCACTATCATAAACTGTAACTTCTCCGGGTTTTAAAACAGCTGTTTCACCATCGTCTAAATAAATAATCTTTTTAGTAAAAGGCAAAATGGCGGGAATATCAGAAGCGACAAAGGTTTCTCTGTCTTTCACTCCAATAATCAGGGGGGAGCTTTTTTTAGCTACATACAATTGCCCCGGGTTTTCAAGATCCATGACCACCAAGGCATAGGTCCCTTCCAATTTTTGAAGCGCTTTTTGAAAAGCTTCCAAAAATGAAACTCCTTTTTGTAAATAAGCCTCAATGACATGGCAAATAATTTCAGTGTCTGTTTCTGATTTGAGAATTTTGCGGCCTTTCAGGAAATTTTCCTTCAGCTTGAGGTAATTTTCGATAATCCCGTTGTGAACAAGCACAACACGACCTGCATGATGGGGGTGGGCATTTGTTTCGGTGGGCTTACCGTGGGTAGCCCAGCGTGTATGCCCTATACCCAAACTTCCCACAGGCGTATCCTTTGCAACTTTGGAAACAAGATTTGAAAGCTTCCCCTCAGCGCGTTTAATGGAAAAATGGACCCCATTTTTTACGGCAATGCCGGCCGAATCATAGCCCCTGTATTCCAGGCGCTTGAGCCCATTGAGTAAAATGGGAGCCGCTTCTTTATTTCCGACATAGCCGACAATACCGCACATAATAGTTATGAGTTATGAGTTATGGGTTATGAGTTATGAGAAAACCTGGAACCACTTAGTGGATACTCTTTTACCTTGAAAGGGATAAAATTGAAAAGAAAAAATAAAATCGTCATTCTCGCGAATTTTTGTCGGCCCCGCGTTCGGGGTCCCGCTACGCGGGATTAGCGTGGCGGAGGTAACAGACTACAAAGGGCCTTGTTGACCTGTATTGCTTTTGGAAGCAATTCTTGTTTCAACATTTCTCCATTCCCCTGGCACTAGGTCTTTAAGCCGCACCACAAACGATTGCCGTGTATTCACTCCCAAAACAAAAGCTTCAAAAACTTCCTCATTTAAAACTTTGGAATCAATTCCCTGTTTTGCAAGCCATTGCAGTGCCTTCTCTCTTACTTTTTCCACACGGCCATAGACATCGGGATGAATCACCAAAGAACCACCATCAATTTCAAAAGGTTCATAAACAATATTGACAGGAATGGTTTGATTCAAAATTACATAAAAACTCTGCCCGGGATGAGCCTTGTATTTTTCCTGCAAAGCGGGGTTCGTCTTGTCTGAAAAATGGGTTTGAATCCACCACGCCAGTTTTTTTGCATCCTCGTTAAACATGCGCATGCAACCATGGGAGGCCGCCGTTCCAACCGATTTTTCCTTATTGGTGCCATGAATACGAATGGAATCACCCAATTCCATTTTGACAGGCCCCAGCGGATTTTTCGGCCCCGGAGGTGTCTTCTTTTCATCTTTGGCCCAGGCACTATCAGGCGGGATCCACCATGGGTTCCAAACAATCTGGTTTAGTTCCCGACGCCCCATGGGGGTTTTGTAAGTTGAAGATCCCACGGCAATGGGAAATTTTTGAATCAACTCCCCATGATCATAAAGGCTTAAAGAACGTGCAGGTATATTAATGACAATCCGGGTTTGAGAGGTTAAGGAATTATTTTCAACAGAGGAAGCCCATGCAAAAGACCCCATTCCCCCAACCCACCAGAAAAACAAACTTCCTAAAATGAAAACACGGGATAAACTCATTCCCCCTTAAAGAAAGCAAGGAAGGTGCCACGGGGCCAGAATTATAAAACTAATATTTACAAGTATTTACAAATCGATTGAAAGGAAAAATCAAAAGAATAGCCAAATAAATGACGATTACAGACCCTAAAATTGCTAGATTATTGACACAACCAAAATAGGATCGGAGGAAAGGGAAATAGTTATTTTGTCCCGATAGCTCAAGGGATAGATCGCTTGAATTCCATCCAAATAGAGAGCTGCCTGCACAGTTTGGTTCATCAAAACAATTTTTTTATTTTTGGATAAAATGGCGTGTTTTAATTGGTAAGACTTCCCCTTCTTCTTAAAAGGTTCTCTCACCAAAAATTGAAGGGAAGGATGCTTTTTGGGAACCACGCGTCCACCAGCAGCATGAATCCCTGCCGTAGAGCCAAGGGAGGTCGAAAACCATATCCCGGAACTTTTTTGCAATTCTTTCTTGCCATCTACCTCCAACCAATAACGGGTTGTTCCCGCGGGGATTGAATTGGCAAAAAGCACATCATTGACCGCCTGAAACTTCTGTTTTTTGCCGTTGATAAAAACGCAAAGGCGAAAGAATTTATTCAACCTGAATTTCCCCTGAAAAATCTTTTCCAATTTTTTTTCGCATTGGGGGGCATCAATGGAACAAAGGGCCCCCACACTGAATTGGGGGGAAGAATTAATTCCCACGATCGGTTTTTTTGAAGTGAATCTGGCCGCCCTTAAAAAAGTGCCATCCCCACCGACAGTAATAACCAGATCGCAAGCATGAACCTGGGCCTGCGTGGGGCTGGTGACAACCCGAAAAGAAACTTTTTTATTTTTCAGAAAAGAAACAACCCTTTTTAGGGTCGCTTTGTGTTCGCGATGAGCCAGGTTCAACCATTGCATCGAACCATGCCCCTTACGATGAAGGTGTTTTATGGGAAAAAAGGTGGAACCATCCGCAAATTTTTCAAAAAGCGTTTTTTTGTTCACCACCAACACACGACGGACGGGTTTGGTCACATCAGACATAGAGCTTGTGATCCTCAATATATTTTTTAACCTTGGGGCTCACCCAGGCCTCGCAAGGTTTGCGGTTTTTGATCATCATTCTCACCTCGCTACTTGAAATGGCGGCAAAGGGAGATGGCTCAATTCCAAAACGGGGAATAAAATAACATTGGACAAGTCTTTTTAAATCTTCATAACGATGCCACCGGGGCAAATCATTTTTGCAATCACTGCCGATAGCAAGATGAAATTGGGCATTCGGGAAACGCTGCTTTAATTCTGTTACCACATCAATCGTGTAGGATGGATTCTTTTTTAATTCTTCTTCGATGGGCAAAACCTTCACCAAGCTATCCAAACCCTCAATCAAAAGATGGCACATTTTTTCCCGATGTTCAAAAGGGATGAGCCCTTTTTCAAAGGGATGAGCGTAGCTGGGGACAACCCAGACTTCATCAAACTTTTTTAATGCAACCAAATGTTCAAGCACCTGCCTATGCCCGATATGCGGGGGATTAAAAGAACCTCCAAAAAGAACCACATGTTTTTGCCTTGACTTATCTTGCATCGGTTTCAACAATCTCTCACCCTTCGACATAGCTCAGGGTGTCCATCCAGATTTATGGACATGGTGAGCCTGGTCGAACCATGTACCGCAATGTGTTTCAAAACCTCCCGCATTTTTACACTGCTTGCAACAGGAATTGTCTTGGTTTCATGTGCCTCATCAAAAACAAAAAATGAAAACGCTTTGCATCTCACCCTGGCCACCGAACCACCCACATTGGACTGGAACTTGGCCAATGACAATGTCAGCCATCAGGTGATCAATCAAATCATGGAAGGGTTGGCCGAATATGATGAAAACATGAATCCTGTTCCCGCCATCGCCGAAACCTGGGATGTTTCCAAAGACGGGCTTGTTTACACCTTTCATCTTAAAAAAAATCATGCCTGGACTGACGGGAAACCTGTTACAGCCAATGATTTTCGTGATTCATGGCTGCGCTTACTCGCTCCCAAAACGGCCAGCGAATACGCTTATTTTTTGTATGACATTGTGGGCGCCCGAGAATTTAATACGGGCCAAATCCTTGATGCAGAAAAGGTGGGGATTAAAACCGTGGATGATCATACCTTGCTCGTCACCTTGACCCAACCCATCGTTTACTTCCCCCATTTGACTACCTTCATGGTGACGTATCCGATTCGGGTGGACGTGGTGGACCGGTATGGACCGAAGTGGACGGAGCCGAGAAATATTGTAACCTGCGGGCCTTATCAACTCACAGAATGGTGGCACGAATATCGTTTGAGCTTACGAAAAAATCCGTCCTATGCGGGCCTTCCAAAACCCTTTGTGGATGAAATTATTTTTAATATTGTCCCCGATCCTTCCACAGCCCTTACCCTTTATGATCAAGCCATGATTGACGTGGCCGTGCTTCCTCCCATGGCCATCGGTCATTATAAAAATAGCCCTGACTTTGTTCATCATAGCCGTTTACGAAACACTTATTTCGGCTTCAACATCACCAAACCGCCCTTTGACAATGTATTTTTCCGTCGCGCCTTAAGCCAAAGCCTGGACAAATCCCAAATCCCTTCCATTCTTAATGGTAAGGAAATCCCCATAAAGTCATGGATCCCATCCAATCTTCCCACAGCCAGCCCAGAGGCAGGGCTGGGCTTTAATCCGGACTTGGCGAGCCTTGATCTTGAAAAATCAAAAGTGGATTTATCCCAACCCATTGAACTTTATTTCAACAGTGATCCCACAAACAAAAAACTGGCGGAATGGGCTCAAAACCAATGGAAACAGAATTTGGGATTAAATGTTGAGCTTATCAATCAAGACTGGAAATCCTATCTTTCACTCTTGCACAACGATGCTCCTGGCTTGTTTCGCCTGGGCTGGGGGGCCGATTATCCGGATGCGGACAGTTTCATGAACGTATTTCTTTCTTATTCCGGGAATAATTTTACTCAGTGGAAAAACAAAACCTTTGACGCGCTGGTGATACAGGCCAGAGGAGAAGCCAATGTGGAGAAAAGAAAAAATATTTACACTCAGGCAGAAAAAATGCTTCTTGATGAAGAAGCCATCATCATCCCCTTGTACCAGCACACCCAAAACATGGTGGTTAAAAAGAAATGGCAACCGTATCCGACAAGTTCTTTGGATGCAGTGTATTTAAAACGGGTGAGGGCAATTCATGAATTGCCCTTACATGAGCCCCTAAATCCATGATCTCCTTTTTTGTCAAACATCTCTCTACCTACCTGATTACGCTTATCGGGATTCTCTTGCTCACTTTTTTATTATTGCACGTATTGCCGGGCGGTCCCTTTGACGCCGAGCGCGCGCTTCCGGCAGAAATTAAAACACAGCTTTATCAAAAATACGGTTTGCATGAAAAAGGGAATGATTCTTTTCTTGTTTGGGTTTTAAAAGATTTAAAATCCTATACCCTCTATCTTGCTCACGGAGAACTAGGCCCCTCCCTTAAATACAAAGATCGCGATGTTGGGAAAATTATCCTCAAAGCCATGGGGCCATCCTTACAACTGGGCTTTGCCGCCCTGATCCTTTCACTTATTTTAGGAATCATTTTGGGCCTGATCATGGTGGGGACGCAAAACGCCTGGCTTGGTAAAACCATCTCGTGGTTTAACACCCTGGGCTTAAGCACGCCCTCCTTCATTACGGGCATTACCCTCATCTTAATTTTTTCAATCTTTCTCCGATGGCTTCCACCAGCCTTGTGGGAAGGATGGCGTTTCTTCATTTTGCCAGCTCTCACCTTAAGCTTGGGGCCTGTGGCCATGATGGCTGAGCTCACGGCGGCCAGCTTAAAGGAAGAACTTAAAAAAGATTATTTGCGAACAGCCCTGGCCAAAGGGCTCACCCCTAAAAAAATCATCGCCAAGCACGCCTTAAAAAATGCCGCCTTTCCCATGCTCACTTTCATTGGGCCTCTGGCGGCCCATTTCATTACAGGCTCGTTTATCGTGGAAACCATGTTTGCCATCCCCGGGTTGGGAAGGCATTTTGTGGCTTCGGTAATCGATCGAGACATGTTTTTAGTGATGGGGCTTACGCTGACTTTTGCCGTTATTTTAATGACCATGAATTTTTTGGTGGATGTGGGGTATGGGTTTTTAGACCCGAGGGTAAAAAAACGGTGATCATATTGGCCCTTGAGCGGAGTGGACCCCGAGCGGAGTCGAGGGGTCGAAGGGTCGGCATTTCGAATCCGCTCAATGACCGATTTTTTATGAAAAAAATTATTGTCCTGCTTTATCTCGTTTTCTTAACTGTGGGTGCTACGGCCCCTCAATTGATAACGCATCATCGGTTTGATTCTCCAGATCAAAATGCCCTCCTTCACCCTCCCAACTCCATCCATTGGTTAGGAACTGACGAACTGGGCCGCGACATGCTCTCACGCATCCTTTATGGGGCGCGCGTATCATTGGGATGCGCCCTCATTGCCACCCTCATCTCGGGCCTTTTAGGGCTTTTTGTGGGCGGCCTAGCCGCTTTCAAGGGTGGCTTGGTGGAGACAGCCTTAATGCGCCTTGTCGATATTTTTTACGCCATTCCCGATTTGCTCTTGGCTATTTTATTTGGCGTTTTTTTTGGGACAGGGTTTTGGGGTCTGGTTCTTTCCCTTTCAGCCTTTGGATGGGTGGGCATTGCCAGAATGGTGCGTGGAGAATTATTAAGAAACAAAACCGCGCTCTTTGTCGAAGCAGGCCAGGCCCTGGGTTTATCTCAGAAAAGACTTTTTTTCTTTCACCTTCTCCCTCAAATCAAATCGGTTTTTTTCACCGTACTTCTTTTAAAAATTCCCGCCCTCATCCTGGCTGAATCCACACTTTCCTTTGTGGGCCTTGGATTAAAACCCCCTTACGCCAGCTGGGGAGTTCTAGTGGCTGAAGGATACAGCGCCATGCGATTTTACCCCCACCTCATTATCTTTCCGTCCTTGGTTATTTTTTTGACGATGTTGAGTTTGAAAACCTTGAAGACTAAGAGAATATCCTGATTTATGGATTTAGGGGTGTACAAGCATCTTTATCAAACAAAAACCATTGATCCGGATTATCTGCCCCATTGTTCAAGCACATATAATACTTCATGGACCGCTCTAAATTATTCCCATAAAAATCACGGATCAATTGAAGCGCCGGATCATTTTTTATCAAGGGGCCTTTTCTTATAAATCGCCCTGCTTGTTTTGTCTCTTGCCACTTATAAGGCTTGTCATGGTTTACAACATAGGGTTGTGATTCAAACTTTAACGACCGTGCGCCAAAATATAAGGCGAGGTCGGGAAATTGTTTTAATCTTTCTGGATCCAACCAATAAAGGGCTAATCCCTCGGCACGACGTTCTTCACTAGCCTTGGAAGATCTGGCAAGAATATCGGGATGGCTGGAAATGGGAATTTTATCATTTGCCAAAAAACCTGATTGATACTCATCCACTTCTTTAAAAGCTTTTTCATCAACAAGCCCCAATTTCTTACGCAAATGTTCATCAGCGTGAGCCAGCTCATGAGCAATCAAGTTTTGGACACCTTTGATGTCCAAAATTTCGAGAGCTTGAGCATTCAAATAAATTGTTGATTCTGCCTCGGAATAAAGACCGTTGGGCAGGGTATTCTGCCTGGCCGCAATGGCTTTGATAAGGGAGCATACTTCGTTTAATTCGCGATAAAGTATGGCCCTCGCCTGTGGATTTTTCTCTTTGGCCAAGCGGTCAGAGACAAGTTGTAATTTCTTTTCGGCTTCACGAATCTGCTGGGGAAGCGCCGCCATCGCTCTTGCCTTGATCTCTTGCTCAGGCACAATGACAATTTTGCGGACATTCCGCGCTAATTTTTCCAAATACTCGGGACCAAAATCTAAATGACCTTTAATAGCACTTACCACACCTTCAATGGAGGCAACAGATTTTGAAACATCGAAACTCCGTAATTTATTTGATACCTGAAGGGATACCCATCCAGCACCAAAGGAAAGCCTCCTTTTTTGAGAAGCAGGAGAATGGGTACGTGGCTTTTGAAGTCGCGTTTTTAAGGCACGAAGAACGGCACTCCAGTCCCTGGGCAATATTATAGACTCTTGATCCTTAAGCCTGGCAAAATTGACCTCTCCATTTTGGGCTAGCGGCATATCCAAAACAAGTTCGCCCGTTTCAAGTACCCGTCCTGTTTCCTTCCAATGGGCCATGGAGCCCATCAATACGAAATTACCGGGATGATTACGGACTAGTTCATAACCCAATTTGAAACTCTGATACACACGCTTTAAGCTGTCCGCTTTGAATATAATATCCAAATGCCTATTTCGTATTTCGAGTGCGGTAGCATGATGCCATGCCTCATCGATTTTCTTAAAAATATCTTCCAAGGAAAGATTCGACGGATCTTCAAAAGCAATATCGGAATCGGGGCCATAAGCCACTTTAAGGGACTCATATACAGCAACGATTTCTGCTCTTAGATCATCAAATCTCTTCAAAATAATATCACGGATGATAGCGGTAGTCCGGGAATCTACCTGCACCCGACCTGAGCCTTGCGTCGTGCCCTTAAGAGCTTTCTCCCAATCCGCCATCACTTGAGATCGAAGCTTATCCTCGGCAATATACGGCAGAACCTCATTATAAACAGTACGGGTCATTTCTCCTATCTCATCACCGTCGATCCAGGGATTTTCCCTAGCAGTTTCAACCAAAGTTAATCCCCCGTTTTCTTCCCTCACTTTGACAAGCGACAAATTTTGCGGAGCATTCGCACGGGCATAACTTAAGGCCTCTTCCCAAGAAATTTCTTTAATTTCCTGTTTAAAAGCCTTGGTAACATCGGATGAAAATTTAACACGACGGACAGTAACAAGTTCATATTGAACTCGGCTACTCAAGGATGCATATAAAGTGTAATTTTGATAATAAGTTTGCTCTTTAGGTTCCCACGCAGAAGGGATTTTTAATTCTTGTTCAACGCACGAAGATGAGGTTTTGGAATTTTCCGTTTGCGGTTTAACACGAATAAATTGAACTTGTGTGAGTCCCTTATCAAAATAATTGTGAAGCAACCCTCGGGGGTTATTTTTCAGCAGTCTTTCAACCTTTTCTCTGGGATAGCCGAATTCATTTTGACTATCCTGAAAATCAGAACTCATCTCGTGAAAAATGGAAGGATGGTCCGACCAAACAATGGTGGCAGGAAATCCTGTATTCAGGGTGCCACTGCCTTCCTTTATTTGTCCCTTACGGCACTGCGGTTCCGACTGCAGGCCTTCCGGACTTCCTAAGACATAATATTCCTGATCGAGCTGAGCCCCTTTGTTATGCACTTCTCCCATAAGCAGTATTAAATAAAGCAAGACCCATGCCTAACTCAAATATGAAAGTGTTTTACTTAATGATATGGAATGATTGATTAAATTGTAAAATGAGGGAAATTTTCTAATAAAGAAGGGTCTGCCTGCCCCGATACAATGAGGGTTAGGCGACCCTAGCAGCTCTTGACACCCCGCATCAATTTATCCTAGCAACTCTATTGACGACCTGCCGATAACTAAACCAGATGAAGGATTTCTTAAAAAATATGAAAAAGAAATTAACGCTCATTGCCCTGTTTGGTTTTTATCACATGTTCATGCCCTTTGTGATGATTGGCTGCGGTTCGGTTGTTGATGAACCCTATGACAAAACCGCTTCCGCTGAAGAAGCCAAAGTTGATTGTTCGAGAATACGCAATGTCACTGTAGAATGTGTCGATTATCTTCAAAGCCTTGCCGATGATCGCAAGCAAGACCCAGAGCCTACCGAAGAAGAGCCTAC
This sequence comes from Deltaproteobacteria bacterium GWA2_45_12, assembly GCA_001797365.1. Classification (NCBI taxonomy): domain Bacteria; class Deltaproteobacteria; species Deltaproteobacteria bacterium GWA2_45_12. Next base: position 6,552 of record MGPH01000036.1, on the reverse strand, counting down.
CGATGAAGCTGCAGATGATGAAGCCACCGACGATACGGCTGACCCCACCGATACCGGTGAAGAAAATTAATTTCTCAAAAGAGCTAGTTTAACCTTCCTTCCTCATGATCCTCAAAATTTGCCACCAACACTGGCCCGCTGTTAGTTCCTACTAAATTTAAAAGAGATTGTTCCCCCAATACTTCCAACAAGAACTTTTCCCACTGATTCAAACTTTGGGCATCATAGGATCGTGTCATTTTTTCGGTGCCATCTGTGGTGATCAACCCCAAATCACGAAAAACAAGAAGGGCATTTTTGATATTGGATTGAGAAAGTGCTTCCGGATAACGCAAGTCCCCCTTTAGGTAGAGGGAATGTCCCTTTGTCATGATTTCCTTTTCCAG
>MGPH01000036.1:3172-6148 GCA_001797365.1 Deltaproteobacteria bacterium GWA2_45_12 | reverse complement strand
CTTGAAGTCGACATGTTTTATATACAAAAGAGTCATCAGCGCCGACTCAAAGAAATTGTCTAAAAGCGAAGAATAAACATTCCACAACGGATGTGTTGTGGATCTTTCGATGCTGATTTCTTCTTTGGCTTGGTCAAAACGAACAAGCCCTTCTTCCACACAATAATAAATGACCTTCAGTAAATGTTCCTTAAGGGTCGCCCGTTCGCTAAACGTGAAATCGTGCCGTAACAAGGCTTTTAGACGCTCATATCTTTTTTCAACTTCCCCTATTCCCAGGGACTGTTTGTCGCTGGTCATTAAAATTTTCATGAAACAAACCAGTGAAACAAAAAAATGAACCCCGTTGTTTTTCATGTACTCCAAAAGAGGGCGTTTGGTTTCATCAAGAGTGAAAAACTTTTCCTTGAAATCGTGATGGGCCAAAACAAGCCGTTCAGAAACCATTTTATGAAGCGCCTCACGCAAGGCCCAGTCCCCCGGGGTATTCATTACGCTTGAAAAAGAAGCTCCCTTGTATTGTAAATATTTCTTGAAGATTTCAGCCCGGCGTAAAACCTCGGATTCGGGGATCCCTTTCTTGGGATAATGAAGCAAACTCATGGCCACCAATGTTGAAGGTGTAATGACGGTCACTTTATTGATGTTGTAGGTGATTTTGTAGGCAAACTCTGAAACAAGATTGCGGCAATCGTCAATGTCTTTGCTGCGGGGCATGATTTGATTGGAATCAAAAAATTCTTTTAACGAAAGAGGGTCAGCGAAACGAATATAGACTTTGCCATAACGCACCCTAAATTTCCCGCCCACCTTCACAAGGCTGGCCATGTTTTCTTTTTTCTTTTCAGACCCTCCCAATTCGCTCACATAACTCTTGGCCTCCAAAATACGCTCATAGTTAATGGATACCGGCACAAAATAAATATCCCTGGCTTCCCCATCCAGATAAGACTTCATCAGCATGGCCAGCACACCCATTTTAGGTTTTAGAAGTTTGCCCGTACGCGAACGGGTTCCTTCAATGAAGAATTCAATCGCATTTCCCTCACGCACAAGGGCCTTAAGATAATGTTCTAATGTCAGCTTGTAGAGTGCATCATCCCCCAAACTCCGACGGATGAAAAAACCGCCACCTTTTCTTATAAGCCCGTCGGCCGGCCAGAATTTGAGATTAATTCCCGCGCAAACATGGGGAAGAGTGAGGTCGTGATTATAAAAAAGATAGGAAAGCAAAAGATAATCGATATGGCTTTTATGCGCCGGCACCATCACGATGGGATGCTTGCCTGCAATGTTTTTTATTTTGGCCAGGCTTTCGGTATCCACATCCAAGCCATCGTAGATATGGTTGACCATCCAGTGAATCACCCAGTCATAAAAATCAATGGCACTGTAATGAACATCAGCTCCCATTTCGGTCAGATAGGTTTTGGCCATTTTTTCCAAAGCCTCGATTTTCTGGCCAAGTTTTAAAGCCAAGGCCTGGAGATCCTGGTTCCATGAAGGATGTTCCAGTATTTTTTCAAAAAGCTTTTCACGCGGGATGAGCGCGGGGCCTGTAATGCTTCGTCGTTCGACATGCAACCGGTTTAACAAAATGGATTTAAGCGAGGTCGCCAGTTCAACATCGGTTTTTCCCGTTTGCTCGCTGACAAATTCTTTCAAATCAAAGGCCTCCCCAAACTTGACCGTGGATTTGCGCTTGTAGCTCCATAAAAACAAAATGAGTTTACGAAGGGTACCCGGCTCGGCCTTGTCACCAAATAAGACATCAATAAGGGACCTATCCGCCTTTTCCGGGTGGCGATCGTACAGGAATTGTTGGGTCATCAAATAAATAGGCTTTTCACTTTTTTTGGCAGCTCTGATCAGGGGAACGATAAAATTGAGCGGATCATCACGATTGGCTCCAAAAAGAAAATTTTTGGAAACCCGCAAATTAAGAAGGGCACTTTCTCCTTTCAACAAAAGCTCTTCAAAATAACCATTGCCCAGAGGGTCAGCTAAAGAGCCTTGCCGGTAATAACGGTCAAGCCCCATAAGGCAAGTGGCCACAAACGATGTAAAGGGCCTCCAAAAAAGGGTCCGGCATCCGTTGGCAAAACGGGCCAGGGGAATGTTTTCCTTCAAAAAAAGATGGTTGAAAAAACTGTACTCAAGCTGCCCGCGGTTTTTCATGATGTAAACCAGAGTCCCCTTCCGGCTTAAATCCCCCACCCGTTTTAACTCTTCGGCGTCCACACGCACACGTCGGAAACTGGGTTTGTAAATCCATTCATGAAAAAGGTTGAAATGCCGTACCATGCCGCACATGTAGGGGTCGCGGGCATAGTTTTGGATGCGTTGAAAATAGCCGGGGGTCAGTCTTTTGATGAATTTAAAGACCGGTTCTGCCAACCGCAAGATGATTTGATTGAGGTTACCCATGGGCCGATTCCCTTTTCTTTGGTTTCTTTAACTTGTAATAAGTTAACATAAAGCCCAGACCGATGAGTACCCAAAAAAGTGTCCGAAGCCTTCGCACCAATTGGATCGCCACTCCCGTCACCGGATTTAGCCCCATCACTGAAAAAAGGGCCCCATAAGCCCCTTCTAACACCCCCATGCTTCCAGGAATAAACACAAAGACCAAATTGACCAAAATGGTCAGTGACGCCAAAAACAAGGCCCCCATGGCTCCCAGAGGAATGTCCAAAAAACGGGCGATCAGGTAGATTTCTAACACTCCCAACAACCGGGCCAGAAAATGAAAACTCAATACCAACACAAAATAAATGGGGTGCCGGCGGTAAAACCCCGAAATGCGCTTGTCCAAAACCTGGATTTTTTCCTGAACCGATTCGGTTAAATGTTTTTTGAATCCAAACCGGGTCAACAAGCGGCTTAAGCGGTCAAAAAAACCTTTTTGTTGATGATGAATAAAAAACCAAAGCCCCAGGATAATAGCCCCTGTCAACGTTGGGAACAAAAAACGCC
>MGPH01000036.1:0-3152 GCA_001797365.1 Deltaproteobacteria bacterium GWA2_45_12 | reverse complement strand
TCTGGAGCATGTGAACCCGGATGGGGTCCCCCCCCATCCAGCTAACCGGGGTCAGTGTGTTCACCGCCTCCCCCGCCACTTTGATTTTGAATAGTTCCCATAGAGAAACATGGTCCCCTGTTTCTTCCAATACAAAATACCAAGCCAAAGTGTGGGCTAAGTACCAGAAAGCAGGCAAGAAAAGGACCGTCAGTTCATTCCACCCCAGGTTTTGAAAGGTTTGATAAAGCTGGTCTGTGCCAAACCGGCGAATCAGCTGCACCAAGAGAAGGGTTCCCACCAACAAGAAAAAGGGGGTCCAAAAACGGGATAGGGTCTTTTTCATAAGAGGGTCGCTTTTAACAAAGCCCTTCCTAAATGGCAATGAAAGTAACTAAGCTGTTGATATTAATTGTAAATGAAGCTTAAAAACAGAGGCGTTCCCTGTGATTTCCCCCAAGATACTGGAATTGACTTTCGGGGTATTTTCCCGTACAAGGAGGAACTTTTAATGACTCATCAAGCCCTTATCATAGCGGCAGGTTTTGGAAGCCGCCTTCAACGCCATGATGGTGATATCCCCAAACCTCTCCGCAAGGTGGGGGGGATGCCGCTTATCAAGCGCGCGATCCTTTGCGGAAAAGAAGCCGGGATCCGTGAATTTGTCATTGTGGTGGGGTTTCAAAAAGAAAAGATCATCCAGGCCTTGGATGAAAAAAAACTTGGGGTAAAACTTACCTTTGTTGAAAACCCTGAATGGGAAAAACCAAACGGCGTTTCTGTCCTAAAAGCCAAACCCCATCTTTTAGAAAATTTTGTCCTGCTGATGTCGGACCATATCTTTGAACCCCGTACTTTAGCCAAACTGATCAAAGCACCTCTGTGGGAAAACAAGGCCATTTTAGCTGTCGACACCAAGCTTGAAAGCATCTTTGACATGGATGACGCGACCAAAGTGGTGGTGGAAAAAGATCAAATCAAGGAAATCGGCAAAGAACTAAAAAATTACAATGCCGTCGATACGGGTATGTTTTTATGCAGCCAGGAAGTTTTCACCGTCCTTGAAGAAACATCCAAGACAAAAGCTCCCTCCCTTTCAAATGGCATTCGTTTACTGGCCAAAAGAAACCAGATGGGTTCCATGGATGTGGGAAATGCTTTCTGGCAGGATGTGGACACCAAAGGTTCTCTTAAACATGCCGAACGTTTTTTACTTAACTCATGCCGCAAACCAACCGATGGGCTCATTTCCCGCAATTTTAACCGGTATATTTCGCTATTCATCACAAAATACCTGCTTAAAACAAGCCTCTCAGCCAACACAGTCACCTTTCTTACAACTTTAGTGGGTGTCACTTCAGGAATTCTTGTCGCCCAAGGGACGTACCTCCCCTTGATTGTAGGGGCGTTCCTCTTCAAACTTTCCTCTATTTTAGATGGATGCGATGGTGAGATGTCGCGCATTACCATGACCAGTTCCAAACTGGGACAATGGTTAGATACCGCCAGCGACAATTTTACCTATGTTTGTTTTTTTATCGGGGCCGTTGTGGGCTTGTTTAACCAGGGGCACCCGCATGCCCTGCTTTTAGGATCGTTAGCCCTCCTTGGCGTGGGGATGACATTGCTGGTGATGTTTACTTATTTGATCAAACACACCGATTCGGGAAGTTTATTGGCCATTCAAAAGGATTTTCAGCAAAATCAAACCACCAGCCCTTTCAAAAAATTCTTCCAGTCCGTTTCATTTATGACCAAGCGCGATTTTTTTTCTGTCACTTTTCTTTTCATGGCCTTGGTAAACAGGTTGGATTGGATTGTGCTGTCAACCATCTTGGGCGCCCATGCCATGTGGATGGTTTTGATAAGCAATCGTCTGGGCCTGTTTAAGGCAAGCAATCAAGAACTGATCAAAGTCCATTCTTTAAAAGAATAAAAAAATAAAAAATTATGGAACAAACAAATCAAACCAATGTCATCCCTTTTGGGAAAATGAAAAAACAAAAAATAGGAAAAATCATTCCCGGGCTCATCCGCTATACGGATATTTTGCTTAATAACCGCCCCGTACTCCTTAATTTGGAAGTGATCAAAAGCTGCAACGCCAAATGCCATTTTTGTCCCTGCTGGGAAATGGAAGCCGGCCCCCGCCTGCGCGATTATGGCCCCATCATTGCCAAAATAAAACCCATCATGGTTTCTGTAAACGGTGGCGAGCCTTTATTGCGGACCGATATTTACGACATCATCCGGCAAGTCAAGGAACACTGTATTTATACGGCCATCATCACCAACGCCGGTTTACTCACCCGAGAAAAGGCCCGAAAATTAAAAGAAGCCGGGGTCGATCAGTTGACTATTTCCATGGATTATCTGGATGAACGCCACTCCAAGGTGCGTGGCATTCCCAATTTGCACAATCACATTCCCCAACTCATCCCGCAAATTCAGGAAGACGGTTTGGAAAACATCGTTTTAAACACCATCATCATGAACTCCAATTTGGATCATGTGGTCGATCTTGCCAAAAAAGCTTATGAGTGGGGGGTCAACATTTCGTTTAGCGCCTATTCCTACAACAAAAACAATAACGACACGGAGGTGATCAAACCCGAACGTCAAGAATTTTTAAAACAAGTGATTGAAGAATTAAAAGACCTCAAACGCCAACATGGGCACATTCAATCTTCCGATTATTTTTTGGATCACGTCCCTATTTATTTCGCGCACAAAGCCATTGGCGGATGCAAAGCCGGTCAGCGTTGGCTGACTGTAACCCCCGATGGATATCTTCAACCCTGCTCGGAAACCGCACGCGTCTGCCATTACACCGAATATTCCCCCGACAAATTCGGCGATATCGACTGCGATGTCTGCTGGTACGCCTGCCGCGCCGAATCCCAAGCCCCCGTCACCATAAGCCGCATCAAGGATTGGGTGAGAAGGGGATAACCCAAGCCTTTCCCGCCAGAGGTGCCCTTTATATAGTTTTTAACCATTCGAACCAAAACAACATATGAAGAACTCGGGGGCAAGCCACGGGGTTTTGACAAAGCCAAGGCTTGCCTCCTACGCCAACGAGCGTAGGGGATAAATGATGAATAGATTACTGAATAGAAATTTTTAATGAAGAACCCCGTGGCAAGCCACGGGGTATCAAGCTCGGCTCCGCC
>MGPH01000035.1:25113-33964 GCA_001797365.1 Deltaproteobacteria bacterium GWA2_45_12 | reverse complement strand
ATCTTATCCCACGACTGGAGCTGTCTTTCAAATTTCAACTAAGATTTTTATATCACCTGGTAATCTAATTGCATAAAACCTCCTGTTTTTGATTCTATATACTCTTACCACAGAATTACCATACTTTTCCATCATTTTTCCAGACCCTATTAGAGGAAAGACTCTACGAAGGGCCAGATCCAGCCAAAGGTGTCATCGTCCTTTGCCCCCCCTCTCTATCAAAAGAATTGAATTTACTAAGTTTTGTGCCGAAGGCGGATCCGCCTTCGGCGGAAACCGCTCATTTTTTGTGGCAGGGGCGGGAGTTGAACCCGCGACCAATGGCTTATGAGTCCTATCAAGCCTAACACCATAAAATACTTCATAAGTAATTTCAATTAGTTACCTCTCAAAAAAACAGCCATGAGTCAACGAAATACCACACGGCACCACGGGTGGGGTGCTGCGAGTGGATTGTTCGGAGGTCCAAATGAGTGACACACTTAATAACAGCAGAGTCTTGTCAGGTCAAAAAGAAATAGCCCTATTTCTAGGGGTGTCGGTCAAAACCGTTAGGCGATACATGGCAGCAATTCCGGTTCGTCAATTTGGTAAAAAGTTCGTCGTTCTGGAAACGGACCTAATTAAGTGGGTCAAAATAAGACCTAAGGGACGTCCTTCGAAATAATACATTTGGGAGTCAGTGACTCCTTCTCGAATTTTTATTATTCAACTTCCCAATGGCCCCCTCTGTCTGGGCCCACTCTTTTCAAAAGACCAGATTCCTTCAGTTTGCTAATTTGCCATTCTATTCCTTTGCGTGAAAGGCCGAGGGTAGAAGCCATTTCTTCCGTTGCTATCTCAGGATTTTCACGGATCAGATTCAATATTTTCTCCCTAGTTTTCTCCCTAGTTTTCTCCCTAGTTTTCTGGTCATTTTTATCATCAACAGCTTTCAAAGCATATTCAGGATTGCGATAGAATAGAGCACGAAAGAATGTGTCGGATTCAAAAACAGGTTTTTTTAGATGGGCCTTTTTCATTAGTGAGCGCATCCGGCCAATGCCGGAGCCAACACGCTCCATCTTGTCCATACGATGAAACAAATCCGCAACAATCAAATTACGTCTGACGGATTCTTTCCCAAAATTTTCTTTGGAAAGCCCGGAAGGAAGGCCACCGGGATTCACTATCTCGACTCTGTCGTCAAAGATATTAACCGAAATATTGGTGCCGCGTATGCTGTAATCACGGTGAACAAGTGCATTCACCAGCGCCTCGCGCAAGACATCCAGTGGGATTTCATAAATATCATGGCGGTCTAATTCGTGAATTTCACTACGTACGTTTAGATGTTTTTTCAAGAAGGCCATCGCTTCATTGAGTTGAGTCAACAAATCATCCCGTACGTCTTTACGGTCGTAGATGTAGGTTTTGTCCTTGCCCTTGAACGCCGCAAGAATGGATTCGCAATGCGGAATAAACTGACCAACGTTATTCGCAAACATCAGAGCCCCAGCATTGTTGATTTCCTTCTCACGATAGACCCCTATGCTTGCAAGAACTGAGGGTAAGTTTGTCTGACTCACTTTAACTGAAGCCCCCAACTCTTTGAAAAATATTCGGACCTTCTTAAGCGAAAGGTCTTCCAACACAATTTTGGGACAACTCAAATCTTCAAACAGGACATCAGTGCTTTCTCTAAATATCGTCCGCACTTCTTTTTGGGTCATTTTTTGCGTTACCGCATCAAGCCTGCGAAAATAACCCGAGGAACAACTGTAAGGCTTTTCCCGTCCTTGAGGAACCTCGATAGCAGCAACGTCACCAATCCGAGATATCCCACTAAGGGCAATATGCGGTTCGCAATTGCGGGCAAGGTCAATGATTTCAGCCTTCATCCGGTTGGTCAGTTTTTCGCCAACAACATGCCCATCATCATCAACGCCAAGAAGGATAACTCCTCCACGGGCATTAGCCAAAGCCACAATATCCCGATCTATTTTTGGAGTATATTTTTCTTTAAACTCAACACTTAGTCCTTCGCCTTCAGTCAGCAAAAGTTTTAATTGGGTAGAATCGATGCTCATAATTTACGGAGTGGCAATATCCAATTTTAAAAATCAAAATTCAAGCAACCTTTCTCGCAAAATGAAGTCAGCGTTTTATCCAAATGTTGAGCCTCTGGCTATAAAACTTCCCTTTTTGTCCCCTAGATTCCCTTTTTGTCCCTTTTGGCCTCCTCCTAAATAAGTCATGTTTGTTTTAGATTTTTTGAAAACAAAACAACAAAGGAGGTGCCTGTGAAACTAAATAAAAAAAACGAAACGTATTTTCTGGTGGGCCTATTGGCCACCGCACTTTTCCTAATCCCTCAAATGGCCATGGCGGCAGCCGCTTGGGACGAGGCTTTAAAAACCATCGTCGATTACGTGACCGGCTCCACAGCCCGCTACATCGCCATTCTGGCGGTCGTGGGCTTTGGGTTTGCGGCTTTTGTGGGTCGAATCTCTTGGAGGCGTGCGTTGGAGATTGTTGTCGCCATCGCTGTGGTCTTCGGTGCAGCCAAAATCGTCGACATGTTTGCAGGGTCAGGGTCATGAAACATGAAAACAGAAAATACAGATTTGCTGTTTCTTGGCCTGACACGCCCAACGATGTTTTTGGGCGTGACCCAATCGTTTTTTGTCATCAATGGTCTTTTAAACACGATCTTGTTTTTGGCCTCGAATTCCTTCTTGCCCCTGATGTTGTTCCTGCCGCTGCTTCACGGGCTCGGATACGTCGCGTGTCTAAAAGACCCAAGAACATTCGATCTATGGTTCGCTTATGCAAAACACTGCACTAAATGCAAAAATAAAAGGTTTTGGAACGGCGCTAACAGCTATGATGTCTTTTGACATCAAGCTGAAAAACGAAAATCCAAAACTCCTCAAAACCGCTCAAGATGAAATGCAAATCTCTGCATTTATCCCTTACTCCTGCCATTATGATGAACACACCGTTTTAACCAAATCAGGGGACCTTTTACAGGTCATCAAAATTGCGGGCCTTCCCTTTGAAACCGCTGATCCCGATTGGCTTACTTTTCAAAAAGACATTCGGAACACTATTTTGAGAAGCATCGGCAAAAGCCAATACGCTATCTATGCCCATACCATCCGCCGTAAACGCAATGTGTATCCCGATGGGAGTTTTCCTGTTGGTTTTTCAAATGATTTAAATACAGCCTGGAAAAACAAACAGTCCGGCTTGGAGCTTTATGTCAACGATTTTTACCTTACCATCATCCATAAATCGAGACAGGACGGCATCGCCGGGCTTCGGGATAAACTCAAAGCTCTGTCGGGGAGCAAAGCCGATACAGAGCAAGAGCTAAAACTGGCTTTTAAGGAACTCGATTCCATTACCAGCCGCTTCATTGCAAATTTGCGGGACTATGGCCCCAAACTTTTGGGCATGGTTAAAAACGGGAAAGGTTTTTACTCAGAGCCCGCACAGTTTTTCAGTCAGCTCATCAACCTGCAAGACTGCCCCACCCTGGCACCAGCCATGGAGATGTCGAAGTATCTTGCGTGCAAAAGGCTATTCTTTGCCAGAGACGCCTTGGAAGCACGCGGTATGACTTCAAGCAAAGTCGCGGCGATTCTATCCATTAAAGAATACGCCGATTCGACATCTCCTGGCCTTCTTGATTCTTTTTTGGAAATTCCGGCAGAATTTATTCTGACTCAATCTTTTGTTTTTACCGATCGGCAAAGCTCCTTGAGCAAAATCCAGCTTCAGCAACGGAAAATGCTTCAGACGGAAGATTTGGCCATCTCCCAGATTGAACAAATCGACCAAGCCCTTGATGACACTACTTCAGGGCGCATCGGATTTGGGTATCATCACTTGACCGTTTTAGTCATGGCCGACAATTCCAAAAAGCTCGACCAGGCCTTGGCCAAAGTCGAAGCCGCTTTTTTGAATTTAGGCATTGTTGCCGTTCGAGAAGACGTGAATCTGGAACCCTGCTTCTGGGCTCAACTTCCAAGCAATTTCTCATTCATTGCGCGGAGTGCTTTGATTAGCACGGCAAATTTTGCAGGGTTCGCATCGATGCACAATTATCCCTGCGGTAAATTGGCCCGTAACCACTGGGGTCCGGCTGTCACGGTGTTAGAAACAGTATCAGGGACACCTTACTTCTTTAATTTTCATGCCAATGATGTGGGGCACACGACCATCATTGGCCCCACGGGTACGGGAAAGAGCGTTTTATTAAACTTTCTCATTGCTCAGTGCTTCAAGTTTCCTTGTAAGCTTTTCTTCTTTGATAAAGACAGAGGCGGCGAAATCTTCATCCGGGCCATGAACGGCGCACACTCCACTTTGGGCATCTCCCAACCCAGTGGATTTAATCCCCTCCGATTGCCGGACACTCCGGAAAACAGAGCCTTTCTTACGGAATGGCTTCAACTGCTTCTCACTCATCCCAAAGAATCTTTGAGCCCAGAGGATTTGACCAAAATCTCTGAGGCGATTGAAGGCAATTTTAAACTCGATGACCTCCACCGCACCCTAGAGAACCTGGCTCCCTTTTTGGGACTTGGGGGAGCCGGGTCTCTTGCCAACCGTTTGTCCATGTGGTTCGGGAATGGAAGTCACAAAAATCTTTTTGGGAACGAAGAAGATGTTCTCAAGTTCGATCAGCCTTTTTATGGATTCGAAATGGGAGAGATTTTAGAGGATTCCAAAGGGCTGCCGCCTGTTCTGGCTTACCTATTCCACCGCATCAACATGGCCTTAACCGGCCAGCCGACCATCATTGTTTTAGAAGAAGGCTGGAAGCTTTTAGACAACCCTTACTTTGCCCCAAAGATAAAAGACTGGCTTCAGACCATTCGGAAACGAAACGGATTTGTTATTTTCCTTACGCCCAATATTGAATCGGCCATCCATTCCACCATTGGCGACACTTTGGTTCAGCAATCTTCAACTTCCGTTTTTTTGCCCAACCACAAGGCCACTGTAGAAGGGTATTGCGGAGCCTTCAAGCTGTCTGAAAGAGAGCTCGACCTCATCCGAACGATGAATCCCCATGATCGATGTTTTCTCATCAAACACGGCAAGGATTCCATTATCGCCAAGCTTGATCTCACCGGCCTCGAGAATTTCATTAAAATTTTATCGGGAACAGCCAGAAACGTGGCTCTTCTTGATGAAATTATCCGAAAAACAGGAAGCCATCCCAACGATTGGCTTCCTGAATTCCAAGAACGGAGTCGTTTATGAATAAAAAAATAATATTTGGATTTTTGATGTTGATCTTTTTGGGAATTCACTCGGCCCATGCCGCTTGGCCGGTTGTGGATGTTTCGGCGATTGCCAGGTTGAAACTGCAACTCGATCAAATGAAGCAACAATTTGATGTGATGAAAAAGCAGTATGCCGAAATACAGGCTACCAAAAACGCTGTTACTGGTTCCTACGGCGTTAGTAATATTGCGAATAGCTTGAAAGACAAGGCTACCCGCCGCGCACTTCCGTCCACATGGCAGGAAGTGGTGAGTTTGCAAAAAAGTGGTTTCTACGGCCAGAGGCAGGATTATTTTAGCAAGTTGTTGCCAAGTATTGATGTCAAACTTCTTTCGCCAGATCCAAAAAACAGGAATGTGGTGAGCTATCAGGTTTCTACCAGTAACACCCAAGCCGCCTTTGCTGCCACGGAGTCAATTTATAATTCCATCCAAAATCGTCTGCAAACCATCGAATCTTTAACTCAAGAAATCGACAAGACGGATAATATTAAAAACTCCATGGATTTAAACAGCCGTATTGCCGCAGAAAACGGTTTTTTAAACCTCGACATGGCAAGGTTGGCTTCCATCCAACTATCCCTTCAGGCAAGCCTTCAAAATAATCAAAACCAGGCCACGGCCAATCACGCCGAATTTTTTGGAGGCGTCGTCAAGTAAGGAACTCTTTATGGCACTCCCAACTGAAATTTTGATGCAAGTCGATCAAGTAACCCTGGGTTACACAGCCAAAGCCTATCAGGCCGTCGTCAGCGCTCATATGTCGGAGCTGCGCTTGATGCTGGTGATTTACGTCGCCATGTTTGGCATTGGAGTTTTGCAGGGAATGATTCCTCTCACCCTTCAACAGGTGGCAAAACACATTCTGAAAGCCCTCATCATCTTTCAATTGGCTACCAATTGGGGGACGTTTACAACTTTCTTCTACAATGTTTTTACGTCAGGCCCTGACAAGCTTACTTCGGCTCTTTTGGGAGGCAACGCTCCGACAAAGCAGCTTGAAGATGTTTATGTTGTGGGCATTGAGGCCGCCCAAAATATTTTCCGTAAAGCAGGAACTTTTGACATTGCCCAAATGCTTCTTGCACTCCTTGTCATTATTGGAACGGTGCTCATGGTCGGCGTCGCCCTTTTTCTGCTCGTCTTTGCCAAAATGGGATTGGCTGTTTTACTTTCCATAGCTCCCATCTTTCTTACCTTCGCCCTGTGGAAGAGCACTCAAGGGCTCTTTCAGGGGTGGATCAATTATCTGGTTCACTACGCCATGATTCCCGTGATTACCTATGCCGTTTTAGGGCTGGCCCTTCAATTAATTCAAGCCCCGGTGAATGAAATGAAGGCTGCTGGTGAAAACCTCACCATGGCCACTACAACCCCATATCTTTTGATGGGGGCCATCACCACACTTCTTTGTTCTCAAGTCCTCAAAATTGCCGCAGCTTTGGGAGGAGGAATTACTCTTTCCGCCATGGGAGTCTTTAGCAACTACGTGACTCGCCCCAGTAAGTTCATCGCCACCAAAGCCCCTGTGGCCGCCAAACAGGCAGCCAAAGCAGTGAGTATTGTTAAAAGTAAAATGGGGAAATAATTTTTTTATGAAATCCGTACGTTCGACATTAAAAGATGATCCCGCTGTAAGCGAGTGGTACCATGACCTCTATCGCTCCACTGTCATCCAACGAAACCGATGGTTTCTGATTGGAGTGGTGAGCATCCTATTAGCAGGGATCGAAGGCATTGCCTTGGTTTCGCTTACCCCGCTAAAAAGTGTAGAGCCCTACATCCTTCAGGTGGACAATAAATCAGGCGTTACCAATGTTTTAAAACCCTTACGGGACAATCAAGAAAACACGCTCACCGAAGAAGAAGCCGTCACCAAATCCTTCATTGTCAAATACGTCATCGCTCGTGAGACATTTGATCCTCAAGATGTGAATCGAAATTACGATCTTGTCCGGCTCATGTCTTCCTCGGATGAATCAGAAAGATTCAATGCCTCTGTAGCCAATGGCAATCCCCATAGTCCTGTTGAGCGCTATAAGAGTACAACAACCCGCACCGTTAAAATCAGTTCCGTTAGTTTCCTTGATAAAAGAAAAAAGACCGCTCAAGTGCGATTTTCAACTACCGAAAACAGCCGCAACGAACACAAAGAAAATTACTGGGTCAGTATTTTAACCTTCCGCTACGTCAACACTCCGATGGATGAAAACGACCGTTTAAACAACCCGCTTGGGTTTCAGGTCATCACCTATCGGGTAGATCAGGAGATAATCCGATGAAAACAAAACTCTTAACTCTCATGTTAATCTTATTGGCCCTACCTGCTTTTGCAGAACAAAGGCCAAGGCCCTTGGGAAGTGATTCCCGAATAAAGCACGTCATTTACAATCCAAACGAGATTTACGAAATAAAATCCACCTTCGGTTATCAAACAACCATTGAGTTCTCTGAATCCGAATCCATTCAAGTGGCTTCCATTGGGGATTCCATTGCCTGGCAGGTAGTTCCGATGGGAAACAGGGTTTTCTTGAAACCCGTGGAACCCAATCCTCGGACCAACCTCACAGTAATCACCAATAAACGGACTTATTATTTCAATCTATCCACGATAGACGCACGTGTCGTTTCCGACATGACTTACTTGGTACGATTTGAATACTCAAACGCGGCGTTCACCTCCAATGGGGCTTTTAAGCCGAAACTGCCGGATGCGTATAATTTCAATTACAAACTCAAAGATGACAAGAAAAGCGGACTGGTCCGCGCCTTTGATGATGGGGATTTTACCTATCTCCAATTCAAAAGCACCTCAGACTTGCCCGCCATCTTCTGGATCGATTCCAGCGGGAAGGAATCCATCGTCAATTACCGCATTCAAGGCCCTTATGTGGTTGTGGAGCGAGTTGTCGACAAGCTTTTGTTAAGACGCGGGGGTATTGTCGGTACTGTCATTCGTAAAAAAGCGAAAAATAATTCTGGATATTTATCTTCAAACTAATCCGCCTTCGTCCCTTTGGGACTACGGCGCGACAAGGGGAGGCTACAATGGATGATTTAAACAAGAAAATTCCAGACGAAACAAAGCAGGAAGCCAATATTTTGGATCGTCAACCACTGCTCAGTTCTCTGGACCCTAAAAAGAAAAACTTTGGAATGGTTGGATTAGCTCTCATGATTCTAGCGGCCATTGTTCTTTTCTTTCTATTCAGTGGAAAGGAAAAACCAAAAGATGGAATTCAAAAAGAAGCGGTGGAGTTTGAACCCGCTGCGGGGCCGGTAATTCTTCCCTCACCTCCTGATGTGAAAGTGGAGGACCATTCCGATGAGGATGAGTTGCGAGACGCCCGCATGAAATCAGCCCTTGTCATTTACGGAGGGCAAAATCAAGCGGCGACACCGCAAAGAATAAGGTCAGGAAGTGCCGATTCCTACCAAGGCGGCAGCAATAACGCTAACTCGGATTTTCAAAATAATGTGGGAAGCCGATCAACACCCAAAGCCCAAGCATCCAGTGTGGGCTCTTTAGAGCAAACAATTCTTCAGGGAAAACTGATTGATGCCGTTTTAGA
>MGPH01000035.1:3482-25097 GCA_001797365.1 Deltaproteobacteria bacterium GWA2_45_12 | reverse complement strand
GATTACCAAGGGGCAATCACGAGTATTTGTTGTTTGGACTCGAGTGGTGCGGCCCGATGGCATTGAAGTGGCCCTTAACTCTGGGGGCACCGATGCTTTAGGACAAGCCGGATTTGCGGGTAAAGTGAACCGCCACTTTTGGAGCATTTTTGGCAATTCACTTCTTTTAAGCATCCTTGGGGGTGCCGCCGCGAATGCGGGGGTTCAAACAACTGATTCCTTCAACTCCATGTCAGCTTATCGCCAACAAGCGGCTGAAGCTCTGCAAAACAGTTCAGGGCAAGTGTTGCAAGACTCTTTGCACATTCCCCCAACCATCACCATCAAACAAGGAAGTTTAGTCAAAGTCTTTGTGGCCCAGGATTTGGATTTTTCCGAAGCTCTTGGGTCAGTTGCCCACAATGATTTTGTAATCATCCAATGAGTACGGTTGCCATCCATACTTTCCTAAGACCACTGGCTCCTTATCTGAATGAAAAAGGAGTCAGTGAGATTTCCATCAACAAGCCGCAGGAAGTATGGGTTGAAAAAGAGGGTCGAATGCAATGCTACATTGTTCCTGAACTGGATTTTCCCCACATCCGCACACTTTCAAATCTTGTCGCCAAATACTCCGAACAACAAATCAGTGAGGAAACGCCATTGCTATCGGCCACTCTTCCGGGAGATTACCGCGTGCAGATTGTTCTTCCCCCAGCCGTGGAAACGGGCTGTGTGGCAATTTCTATTCGTAAACAATCTCTTTTTGACATCAGTCTTGAAGATTACAAAAAGCTGAAAGCCTTTGATCTGGTAAATCAAAAAACCATTGAAGAAAAAGAAAATGAAAAGCATCTGCTTTTTCTTTATCGGGAAGGAAAGTATAAAGAATTTATCGAAACGGCTCTTCTTTCCAAAAAGAATATTCTAATTTCCGCCGGTACATCCACCGGCAAAACCACTTTCCTCAACGCTTGCCTCAAATCCATTCCACAAACTGAAAGAATTTTGACCATCGAAGATGCCAGAGAAGTCAAAATCGCCCACCCCAACCGCGTTCATCTCATTTCTTCACGGGGTGGCCAGGGTTTGGCCAAAGTAACCGCCCAACAATTACTCGAAGCCTGTCTTCGCCTTCGCCCTGACCGAATTATTTTGGGGGAATTGCGAGGCGTAGAAGCCTTTTCCTATTTGCGAGCCATCAACTCCGGTCATCCAGGTTCCATCACCACCATTCACGCGGATACTCCCCAACTAGCCTTCGAGCAACTAGCCCTCATGGTCATGCAAGCCGACCTTGGTATGGAAAGGCCACAAATTCTTGAGTACATCAAAAGCATTATTCCCATCGTGGTTCAGTTGAAACGTGGAGAGGGAGGATATCGATATGTTTCTCAAATTTACTACAGTGAAGCGGCTTAGACCTAAGCTTCTTGTTACTTCAATACTTTTAACGATATTCTCATTATTTTCAAATACTTCAATAGCTAACTGTAAAGATAAAGATTTACGTGAAAAAGTGACCCAAACAGCCCGTTCCGAAGGAGTTAACGAAATGGAACTTCTCTCCATCATTGCCCATGAATCCAACTGCAATTATTTCACGATCGCTTGGAATTTGCCGAGAAAACCAGAAACAGCGAAGTCGAAGAAATTTTCTTCGCTTGATGAGGCAAAGGAGTGGGCCGAGGCTTTGATTGCCACGAAAATTTATCGGGTGGATGTGGGAATTGGGCAGATTAATAATGAGGCGCATATCCAGCCTAAAGGGTGGTCATTGGATGAAGTTCTGGATCCGATTAGTGCGCTGAAACGGGTGGCTCAGGTTTTGAAGGAACGGGGGTGGGATAAGTATCATTCAAGTTATCCAGCACTTGCTCAAAAATGGCGGCTGAAGACATTATTTACGTTGAACAAAATCCTCCTTAAATCAAAACCCACATCAAACCTAATCATTAATCGAAAGTTTCATGCCCGCCGAAATACGGGGCCACTCATTGTTTTTAATTACAAGAATTAAATTTTAGATTGTCAGGTAAAAATTCCTTGAGTTTAGTTGTTTCTTTCCCTCCTTATACGTATTTTGGGGTAAGAAAAATATCTGCAGTATTTTTTGCGAGATCATCTAAAGAAGTGGCATGTTTGTCTATGGCAAATTCCTTCTCCGTCCTTTCATAGATAAAGTATGGCTCAAGTTCCCTATCTGTAAACATGATGACACGCTTCCTATATGGATCTTGGGCCTTCTTGCATCTTTCAATCTCTTCATTTGAGAAACCATTCAGTTTTGAAAATAGAATAAAGACGTCAAACCTTTCTTTTGGAAAGGCGTCAGCTACCTTGGTCAAATTCAAGACATCCTGCTCGGTGATTTCTTTCCTCGTTTTGCATTCTCCGATTACAATCTGCACTCGTGGATCATGTGCCTTTGTAATCAGGACGAAATCGGTTTCACATTT
The DNA here is from genome assembly GCA_001797365.1 of Deltaproteobacteria bacterium GWA2_45_12. Classification (NCBI taxonomy): domain Bacteria; class Deltaproteobacteria; species Deltaproteobacteria bacterium GWA2_45_12. The sequence continues at coordinate 22,659 of MGPH01000035.1, read as the reverse complement.
ATTGATGGAAGCCGTCTTTGGTTCGATCTCCATTGAAGTGGAATAAATGGCAGGATGCATATGCATGAAAGTATCCAACTGTTGCAGGGTAAGAGTGACAGGAATGCTACCAGCCTGATTATCGTCCCGGCCAAACAGTCCTGACCTTCGATATGCCCAGTCTCGATCACGGAGCTGAGGAGTAATGTTGAATTCGTTACCACAGTACTCACAGTTCAAAACAGTTTTTACATCGTCGAGATGCTTCCAAAATTTAAGCTCACAACTCTTGCATTCCAGTTCCAAACCGACCCGGAACACTCCGTTCTTTACAAGATATTTCAGTGCGTCTTCCGGGGATAGCTTTCGAGTCTCACGATGTTCTATGAACAAGTTTTCAAACTTGGAAAATCCCACTATCCCAGTGTGTGTGTCTTCCTGGCGTATGGTCTGAGTTGCCCCGCTTCGGGTAAAGAATTGGTCAGGACCATATTTTTCAATCAGGTCACGTACTCCACTGATTTTGAAAACTCGACATCCTTGAAGTCCTTGCAATTGTTGTATCAGTCGGTTGCAAATCAATCCTGCTGGGCTTGGTTTGGATTCCATTCCAAAGGCTTCAAACGTTTTTGAAATCACTTCTCTACAGCGCAGAGCATTCACGGTTAAAATCTCTTGATGAATCCCAATGACAACTCCCAGTCCTTCCCATTCAGCTCTTGCTCCGTTCCACTCAAAGTGACATTCACGCCCGAAGTATTCATTCAACTCAGGAATGTAAGGGACTTGTAATGTCCAATCTCCTCCCTTGGACAGGTCAGTAATCGGCCAAATAGAGACGATTGCGTATTGGTGACAAAGACGACCGTCCTGTGAGAATGGCCTGTCTGGAAGCTCAAAGGACACAACGGGTTGTTCTTGATTTTTTGAGACGGTGGCTAAGCAGGATTGAGAATCAAAATGCATTACCGGAGGTTTAATGTTTAGGCCATTCCAGATTCCACCATCGCTGTCCCGTGAGCCAACGGCACACCTCATACTATTTGACTCAAAGGCAGGAATATCCTTTAACACTTCATGGTTCTTCCCCCAAACAGCAACCCGCTTACCATCACCAAATCGTGATGGCCGCGCCAATATGGCTTTGGTGTAGTTATCCTTTAAACCTTCGAGGCGTTGTGCATGGCTGGGATCATAAAAGAACAAATCAATATCAGAGGCTCGTAGATTCCAGAAATTAACCACGTCCTCAAAATCATTTGCACTGCCGTAATAAAAGCCTTCTCCCTCCCAATGAGGATTACAATCTCTATGCAAGAGAATCTCGGTCAGTGCGTTCGGGAAAAATCTCTCATGAAGATCATTGGGGACGGGATTCTGTTTGTTGAGAGTGAGTTTTACGGGGGTAAGATATTTCTCAAACATTGATTCGTACTTATGCCCTGTTTCCTCCTGAGGAGGATATGCTCCCATAGTGACTAAAAAAATTCTCGATAACGGATCATCTTGCTCCCAATAAAACAAGGAGGGAGCTGCGCGAAGAACCGGAAGATTTTTCTGTCGTTTTTCATAAATGAATCTTAACGGGTGTTGCACGTCCAGCACAGTGTTGATTTTAGCCTTCAGCCCGTCAATAAATAACTCTTGATGAAATAAGGGCCAAGGTAAGTAGGGAAACTGACCGATAAACTTCTCCATTTCAGGATTGCGCCTTACGGGGTACAGAGCATCTACACGGAACGTGTTGATGAGCTTGCGAGCATAATTGAAATCGTCAATGGGGATGAAAGGATTATGCCTGCCGCCCCAAAGGGTGTGACTGAGGTGCATCGCTTCCTCAAGTTCTTGGAAGTTTCCCGCGTGTACACACCATCCAATTTTGATGGGTCTGTATTTGACGCGAATGTTGAGCGTGCTCTGCATAATTAGGAGAGTAAGTACTTAATTTAAAATAATCACGCTTTCTTTTTAAATGACATTGCCGAATTTGTCATAGTCTATTCTTTGCGCGATCGATCCGTTTGCTGTGCTGATGATGATGAGTGGGTTCCCGAGGTAATCCGAGAAGATACGATAGATGATTACATATTTTTTGGTTTGCTATTGTCGTTCAAATCTAAAATATAAATCTGACCCGTTGCTGATTCTACAAAAACTTTCTCAGCCAACTTCCAATCGATCCCATCTTGTAGGCATAAAATTGTTACAGCCTCACCATCCTCAAGTTTTTTAGGTAATTCTGACGCAGCAATTACGCCACCCTTAGGCATACCTTTCTCATTCAATTCGGAATAATAATAGCCGGCTTTCACAATCGTAACTGGCCGCTGTCCTAGATTCGATACTGTGATTACAGAATAATCTTTTTTGCTACTATAACCACGGGTTTCACCTCCAAAAACTTTTCGATCCGCTTCGAACAAAATTTTTATTCGTATGCGGCCTTTCCAAAACTCATACGCCCCCAGCACAAAACTAGTCAGTGTGCCAATCGTTCCGGTAACTGCACCCCATAATGCTGTAAGATCGGAGGACATATTTTTGATCCAAAACCACAAAAATAACACTGCCTAATCGCGTGTCCTCAAACACCCACCCAGGCGGGTGTAAAACATTACTCATTTATCCTATTTACCAGCACAATACCAATGCCGTGAGCCACTATTTGACAAATGAGCAAGTTAACAAAATGTTGGTAAGTAAAAAAGGCAACCAAAGTTCCTAAGAAACCAAAGCCCATTATAACGAGCGCCTGCTTTAAAAAAGCGGGCGTACTTGTTTTCAAGGGATTTGGTGATTTTTTTAATGCGTAGTAAATAAAGCCGAAGATGTGACTGACAAAAAGTCCTGCAATATAGCCGAAAAACTGAAAAATTAGAATATCGCTTAATTCTTCGATTGATTTGAGCCCAACAAAAGTCCCCGCAATACCACCAAATACTAACCAAAAAATTAACCGTTTCCTCTGTGGCACGTTATTCAACCATCCCTTTCCATGGATCCAGTATAATCACAGGATCTTCAAGATTACTTGATTCAGCTCTTACCTTGTAATGGGCACCAAAACTCGCTGGCTGCAGAATAAATTTCCATGAGTCCTCATAAGTGCCTTGCGATAAAATGCCGCCTACAATGTTAGATTGATCTTTACATCCAGCGAAGTCATGACCCAAGACACCTCCACTCACAACATTTGCAGCGCTCGATAAATTATTAAAAGCTGGATTCGGATGCCGGATACGTAGCTTTGTCATGGTATTTACTGCCTGTTGAAAATCCTTTTGAATCTGTTCCACATCTTTAGGGCTCAAACCATTTTGATCTATCATGTTAATGGGGTCTCCAAGCACATAACCGTAGAGATTGGAATCGGCACCACCAAACCCAATCTGATCCTTTGCGGTCCACCTCCCAGTTTGAGCATCATAATCTCTCACTCCAAATCTGACAAGTTTTGTTTGTCCATCATACAATCCACCCGCAAATCCAAAGGGCTGGAAGCCGGGATTGGAATCATTGATAATATTTCCAAACTCATCATAGTCCATGCGTTGCGCAATAGAGCCATCGGCCGTGTTGATAATCAATTTGGGACTGCCTAGTTGGTCGGAGAGGATTCGGTACGTAACCCCATCTTTGATGATGAGATCTGGCACATTAGATTTTGTTCCGTAAACAAATTGCGCAACGATATTCCCTTGGCCATCCAGTTCGGCAATGGGTTCCAACTGATCTTGATAGAGGAGTCCTTGAATCAATTGTCCATTCATCCTCTTCCCAATCCGCCGATTATTTCCATCGATGATGTATTCGATATTTGTGCCGTCGGGCTGGGTAACTGAAATTAAATTTCCTAACACATCATATGTGTAACGTGCTTCACCATTTTCATCCGTCTTCGTCAGTAGTTCACCGTTGTCTGTGTATGTAAACTGGGCATTCCCATACTGCGTAAGCCTATCCTGGTCATCGTATTGTCCAACGGTTTGACCTTCGGGGGTTGTTTGTAAAGTTCGGTTTCCGTTTGTATCATACGTATAGCTTATAGCTCGGGCATTGATTGTTGCATTGGTGAGGCGGCCTGCTTGATCGTAGGTGTAGGTAAAGGTATTTCTGTTTCCATCAATCGTTTCTTCCTTCTGAGTAATTCTTCCAAGGGCATCGCGTGTGTAATCGATAACGAGTGAGGGCGCGGCAAGCGGCGCCCCTACTGCTGTATCTCGGATAATTTCTCCAAATTCATTGTAGGTCAGAGACGTTCCCACGGAGACCATGGGAACGAGAGAGAGGGTGGTGCCTGTGATGAGGCCATGGTCGGGGCTTCGTGTGATGGTGAGATCACCGGCTCTTATAAGCAGGCTATCTCCATCGTATTGGAATGGGATGGGCGCTTCATCATTGATTTGCCGCGATGCGATCCGGAAATCGTTGTCGTAGGTGCGGGTGATGGTTCCTTGAACATCGCCGTCCCATGTGGAGGTTAATAATAATGATCCGTCGTAGGTGTAGGCGAGTGAGGGCGCGGCAAGCGGCGCCCCTACGGGGACACGTGTCACGCTCATTAAATTTCCCGTGTTCGCATCATACTCATATGTGATTTGACCTTGCGGGATGGTGATATTTTGGAGGCGCCCTCCATTGTTAAACGCAAAATCAATTGTTTGTCCGTCCGGGCGTGTGATGCGTGTAAGGTCACGGTCAAGATTGTATTCGTATTGCGTGGTGTCGTTGGGCAAACCAATGTTGGGCGGATTGTACAGTGATTCGAGATTCACTTCGTTGTACGTAAACACATGAGCGGGTTTGCCGGGTGGGGTAATGGAGGTGATATTTCCGTTGGCATCGTAGGCCGTGGTGATTTCTCGTCCATCCGGTAAGGTTTGGGTGGTCACTCTTCCGGCGGCATCATACTCAAATCCCACATTTCTATTGAGCGGATCGGTGATGGTTTCAAGATATCCGTTTTCGTTATAATCCATCATCGTGATTCGATCATTTTGGCCATCCTCGGTGATGCGGGTGAGGAATCCGTTGTTGTTGTAGGTGAACAGAGTGGGGGCGAGTGAGGGCGCAGCAAGCGGCGCCCCTACGGAAGAACGAATAATCCGGCCTTGGTCATCAATCACGTTGCTCGCAACCCGTTGCTCGTCGCTCGTCAAAACAAGGGTTTGGTTGGCTGCGGTGTAAACGGATGTTGTGGTTCGTCCGTTCATTGTTGTTGTGTCGGTGATTGTGTTGATATCCAAATAATTGTTGGGATCGTTTAACTGGACACTGCGTGTTGTTTGAAGGGTTGATTGCAAGCCGCTTGGATTTCGGACGGACAAATTATTGATGATGGGCGAGAGCATCCCAAACCGGGGATCGGCGGATTCTTGTGTGGTTATGACCGTGCCATCGGGCCCAGTGATTTGTTTTGAGCCATTCGTGTTGATCTGAGTTGTGGTTGTAAGATTGGTCAAATCCCTTCGCTCCCTTCTTTGTCCGCCTTCAGGGCGATTCGTCACGTTATGAACGGTTTGCCGATTAAGACTTGTGGTCATCGTGACCGTGTAATTATTTCCATCCTCGGTTCTTTGGAATGTTTTTGTGCCGCCTCGCGCATCTCGGTGATTGATGAGCCTCCCTTGGCCATCATATCCAAACAATGTTGGGTTATTTCGAGCATCGGTGAGTGATTGAAGTAAGCCACCGGCATCATAGGCCAAGCTAATCCGGCTTTGATCGGGTTGATTGATCTCTGTGGCGTATCCCTCGTTGTTTGTCGTGAGGGTTGTTTGTTGGTTGAATGGAGCAGTGATCGTGATCTGATTTTCTTGCCGGTTGATGGTTGTTTGATTGTTGTCTCCATCAATAACGCGAATGAGTTGTCCTCCATCGTCGTACTGGAATTGATAAATGTTTTCGCCTGTCAAAGCATGGAATGTCCGTAGGTGTTTGCCCTTCGAGGTAAACTCATATATTTCCTGTCCATCTTCGGAGGGGACGATGAGATTGTTTCCCTGAATGTTCGGAAAAGGAGATGTGATCAGACCAATCTGGTGCTTGTTGAGAAAGGCGATATAGATGTCGCCATCGGGGTTAACAGCAATGGCCGAAGGTTCGCATATTTTTGTTTGCGTGGCGGGTTGCCCGTATCCAATGGGTTGAGCGGCATCACATTGCCCCTTTCCTGCAAGGGTTGTGATGATTCCCGCTTGATCGATTTTGCGTATTCGGTGGTCTGCTTGAGCAGCTACAATCAGGTTGCCTTCATTATCAACGGCCACATCTTTTATATTTTGAAGAAAAGTATCAAAGGCCCGACCCCCGTCATTGGGCTCGCCCCTTTGGCCCCTTCGGCCTGTGACGAGGTTTTGAACAGAACCATCGGACCGGATGGTGCGTATGCGCCTGACAAAATCATCGTAGAAATAAATTTTTCCGTTGTCGTCAATCTCCATTCCAATCGGTGACACATTCGCTTGGTCGGAATTGGCCGGACCGTTAATTACCACCTCATAAGCAGAGGGCCCCGTGATTAAATCACCTCCACCGGCTACTTTGTTGACGACTTGGGAAGGGTCCATCTTCACCACTCTGCCGTAAAAACCGATGTAGAGGTTGTCATCCCGATCAAAAGCCACATCGGTGGGATGATTAATGCCGACTTCCGTGGCCAAGCTGCCATTGGCAAAACCGCCTTGCTGACCGTTACCGGCAACGGTGGAAATGATTCCATTGGCATCGATTTGTCTGACACGGTTGTTATCCACATCGGCTATAAACAGATTATCTTCGCGATCTACATCCAAACCGCGCGGAGCTTTCAGACGACCTTGAGTGGCCTGTCCTCCATCGCCTGCAAAGCCGCCAGCGGCATCGTTAGCAAGACCTGCATAGCGGGTGATGACACCGTTCCTGTCGATTTTGCGTATGCGATGCCGGGGTTCCGAGACATAGAGGTTTCCTTTTGAATCAACCGCCAATCCCCACGGCTGCGAAATCTGGGCCTGCGTTGCAGGTCCATTGTCTCCGGCTCCTCCATTGGTTCCTGTGCCGGCGATGTGTTTGATGATTTTTTCAATGTTTTGAACGCTTCTCCTTGTTCCATCCCCTTTGTAAAGGACCTTATCCTTGGGATCGTAGGTGTGATGAACGCTGAGAGATAAACCTCCCAGCCCTTGCTCTTCTTGATTAAAAGAACCCAGTTGCCTTTCTTGTTGCTGCCAGAGCGTTACTTCTCCACGACGTTGAAGGCTGGTGACATTTCCGGGAGAACCGTATTGTGCAAAAGCCTGGACAAATTGATCCTCTGTTTCCACATACACAGGGTCATAAACATAACCAGTGCGGATGATGGCCCGTTGTTTGCCTTGAACGGGGCGATTGTAAGCATCCCGTCCATTCCATGTGAACGAACTGGTTTGATTGGCTTGGGTCTGATTCGCAGGAAAACGCTGCCACGTGACTTGTCCCGCTATTTCAATTCGAACATCAATCCTTTTTAAATTAGCAGGAATAGTTTCGCCACGGATGGGAAAGGTGATGGAATTACTGCTAGACCTTCCCGGAACACGGTCGCTTTGATAATGAAGGGAATAAGGCGTGCCTGTGATGGGAAATTCTTCGCCCAGAACCTGATTTTCGCATTCAATGATGGAACCTTCGATGCATTGAAACTCTTCCTCTAAACCATGGCCTCTTAACTCGGCGATGAGGGGGGCTACGGCTCCTTGCGGAAAGATAAACGGCCAGTTGAAATCCCATGGTGTAAAATGAGTAATAGGTATCCGCCACAGCTCTTGCCCGGGTTGATAGGTAAGGGCCAGCTTGTCCCGCTCTTCCTGGTCAATGCCAAGGGCATTCAGTGTAAGTTCATCATCAATGATTTCATCGCCGTTGGTATCCAATTGCGCCAGGCCAAACTCATCGATGCCTATGATTTGAATGACGCGGCCATCGGGCCCGGCAATCCAGGCAGCTTTTTCCCGATCATAATAACCACTCGGTACTTTTTCACCGATATGAAACCCTAAAAAGTTTTCAACATAGAATGGAATCGGTTGGTTGAAATTAATCTGTTTGGCATTGGCGTCAATGGCTTCATCGATACTCAGTTCTACAGCGTATGTGTAACCACTGTTGGGAGGCAGCTCGCCGGGCATGGCCATGGGGCCTACTTCACCTACGGTAAACTCGGTAGCGCGAATGTTAATTTGATCAAGAACTTGGGTGGAGCCATCGGGCAGGACCATCTCGGCTGTTGTTTCAGCAGGAATGAGAAGAGTTGCCTGGCGTTCGCCATTGTCATCTTCAACTCGTGATCCTTGAACGACGGCTGTTTCGTTCATATCAACTAAATTGATTTGGGATACTTCTTCGTCCAAAGGCATCATTATAATAGGGTCAATCACCACAAAATCCCGCCATGGAACTTTTACTTTTCGTTGAACAGGTAAATATCCTTGCCGTTGAAACACGACCGTAACAATACCCCCGCCACTGGCCACCATATCAAAGCTTCCATCAGCCCGAGTGCGCGTGTTGCCAAGGCCGGGGTGGTCGAGAATGGTGATGGTGACGCCGGGAAGAGGGATGGGCGCAGCATCCTCTAGAGGCCGCGGCGCCCCTACGAGGGTCTGGCCTCGAATAATTCCGGCTCTTGAGGGATCAATTTGCTCCACATCCACATTGACCTGAACCGGATTATTTCCTGTATAAAGAAACGAAATATTTTCTGAAAAAGAGGCGGGAGTCGTTAAATCAATAGGTGGGGCCACATCGGAAGGATTGGGGGGAAGTTCGCGGCCATCCACGCAGTTGTTTAATTCCTCATCAGCTTGGTTGTTGCAATTATTATCAACACCATCACAGGCTTCGTCTTTTTCCGGATAAATTTGTCCGTTTGAATCGTCACAGTCCTGGTTGTTGTTGGTAAAATTGACGGGAAGCTCACACTGATGAGTGGCTTGGGCCTGGGCATCTCCGAATCCATCCCCATCCACGTCGGGATAATAATCCTGCTCTCCCACGGAACCGGCCCCATCGATTACACCGTCACAATTGTCGTCAACACGGTTACATCTCTCAACAGCTTGAGGATTTATGGAAGCATTACCATCATCACAATCCCCCGCACGGGTAGTCACCCCATCCCCATCCGCGTCAGCATCGGCACAATCTAGATCGGCCCCGCTACAATCCTGATCGGTTCCATCTCCGCAGATTTCAGGAAGAGGATTACAGACCTCCTCAGCCACCCACTCCAAGTCGACATTGTTTCCTAAAACCGTCTTAAGAGCTAAAAATGTTCCTTTGGCCTCGACATCCGGGTACATCACCAAAACACCATGTGGAATAGAAACCAATCCCCCAAACTTGACCCCTTGTCGGAGGTCATTTTGTCTGTTGGATGAAACAAATATTTTTAGATCCGACGGGCCCAAATCCCGTGATGAAAAACGGGCTTTCGAACCAGGATGAAAAGTAAAAGACGTGGCCAGCTTGATAACTGTAGGCCTGGCAATGATGAGCTCCGCCCCTTGTTCCACAATCAATTGATCCGCATGAACCTCACCGCCCAACGATTTTAAGGCCGCGCCACGACCAATACGAATGACGCGATACGCTCCCTCACGCAAATAATCGGCACGCCCGCGCGGGATGATGAGATCGTTGTTTCCCGGCTCCGCTTGGACCTCAGGTAAAACGACTTCAGGAATGAGCAATGAATTTTCAACAAGGTTTCCGTTAATCAAGGCCCCGGGTCTTGAAAAAAGACGGCCTCCCAAAGTAACATCCCCATCCACCAATGAGTTTTCCAATAACCAAAGATTGCCACCAGCCACCACATCCCCTTCAATGCTGACATCCCTTCCAACGCTGACAGCTCCCCCCGACCCAACAACACCGCCACCAACAATGACCGATCCATTCCCTATGGAAACTCCGACTTCTCCATAGATCATGATGTCAGAGGGAAATTCTTCCTCAATGTTTCTTTGCTGGGCCTTGGCTTCAAAAACAAAAAAGGATGAAAAGATTAAAAATAAGAAAAGAAATGAAATAGGATGAGGGCGCATGTTTGATGTCCTAAACGAAGTCATTTTCTACTCGTTCCCACGGTCTCCGTGGGAACGCAATTCGCAATGCTCCTGCGTTCTCCCTAGAACCATTCCGTTCACCTTTTCGTTCCCACGCAGAGCGTGGGAACGAGTCAACCGTCATAAAATTTAGGGAAATGGAGCAGGAACTTTCTCAGCCTTAAAATTTATAGGATACCGTATATTGATACTGGTTCCATCTGGCACATTGGGGAATTTAGCTCTTTCCAATGAACGAATGATTCCGTACTCAACAGTTTTATTATTTATCGTTGTGTTTTCGATAAGAACTTTAGCAATCGTTCCATTAGGGTTAAGACGTACACTAATAACCAATTCCCCTGTTAACTCAGGATCACGTGCTAGCTCCCTTTCAAAGGCGTCCATTGCAGCACTCCTCAGTCTAGGGGTAACCACATGTTGAATGTAAAGCTCATTGGCAGCCCCTGGTTTAAAGATGGGACAAGTTGATTCTTTTACCTTCTCTGGCATTTGGGGAGCAAAAGTAAAAACCGTCCGAGCTGCATTGGCTAATTGCGCTCCAGAAGCACCAGGGCAAGCTTCGTTTATCCGTACTAATTCCTCATCATCCAATTTACGATCAAAAATAGCGGTATTTACCAATTTTTCAAAATTAACTTCGCCAGCCATAATAGCTCCTTTTCTAAAAGTTTACCTGTCCCCCCCCGATTATTTGGATCATTTCTAAAAATAGTTTTAGCTTCATTTTTGGGCCCTATTTAGGGAAATCCATCATTTCCTCTGGATCTGGTAACATAGGATTTGAACCCCCCTCTTCTTTCTCTCTTAATGATTTATCTTGAAATTGAATGGGAATTCGTACCATCAAACTTTCTTTTGCTGTTATCGGCGGGAATCGTAGCCTTTCAAAGTTACGTACAATACATCCTTCAATTTCACGGTTGATCGCACTTGGATCAGCACTTTGAAGAACGGCTTTGTCCACCTGTCCATCAGGTCGAATTCGAAGCAAAAAAACTATTTTGCCTTCATAGGAAGAACGTACCAATTCCCTCTCATAGCAATAAGCCACCTGTTTTTGAATGCGCGGTAACACACCTGCAAAATCAGGGATGTCTTGTAAAATTGGATAATCGACTAAGGGATCATTTAAAAAATCATTGGTGGGTAAAGTCTGTTGAACCATCCTTAATGGCACACCTAGTTTATTCTCATGCTCAGCAATCTTATTGATAAGAAGAGCCAAACCTTCTTTCCTTTCAGGATTTTTTTCCTTTTCGTAAAAAGTCAGGAGATGAGCATGACGCTTTTGAAGCTCCTCGTTAATATTTTTATCTAATTTCCATTCGTCCCCAAAAAAAGTTTGATACCCTAGTATTGCACGATCAAACATTGCAGTGAGGTATATTTTTCTTTTCTGTTTAATCCATTGAGAAGGAATATGCTGACGAACATGAAAATCTCCATCGTTAAGGAAATCGATGACGTCATCAAAATCAGACAGATCCAAGGCAGACAGTACCTCTCCACTTTCAACTAATGCCGCATAATGATCCCCGCTGGCTTTCATTTCGGCATATAATTTTTTCATAACAGGTTCTAATTCTTTGATGCGACTAATTTTCGCTTGAGCTGCAACTCTTTTTACTTGCCTTACATCAGAGATAAGACTGGCTGCAATAGCCCCTGCATGGAAATCATTAATGACCTTTCTAAGAACCGCGTAAAACAAGATCCGATTGATTCTTACGATTTCATCTTCCAATATAAGTGCCTTTCCTTTCTTCCCATGCTCTTCGGCAGTGTAAAGAGCAGCCTCCATTGCAAATTCGTCTCCACGATGTGCGGCATCAGTTGCATTGGCTAACCATTTTATTTTTTCCTTTTCATGTGCATCACGCGCCATACCCTCCAAAGCCCCTTGATCAATGGAGGCAGTAATCGCCCCCCGACTCACCTTATCTGCCAGATCGGCATATTTTCTTATTTTCTCGATGGAACGTTCGATGGCGTAAACATCGGCATCATCAATTCCTTTTTTTAATTGCTCAAACAATTCGGAAGCCCGTCCTGCATAAGCAGGAGGGGACCATTCAATATATATTTGCTGATCTGGCGAACCGGTGCGAAGTGCTTCATACCACATCTGCTCCATTTCTTCTGCTTTACCGGCCTTAGCCAAAACCTTGAACTTTTCGACACATTGTTGTGAATAAACAGCAAAAGCTTCTTTCAAAAAAACACGGCGTTGCGTATCCAGTTGCGCCTTACTCAGAATAACATCACCCTGAACCGAATCTGTTTTCAGTTTATCATTACAACTTTCAGCCAATTCCAAAGCCTTATCAACCCCTTCAAAAATACCCTCTCGCGCTAACTGTTGGGCATCATCGTAAGCATAATCACGACCCCGTTCATAAGATGTATGGCGAATAGACCGGATGGCAAAAGAATTCTCTAAAAAGCGATAGCCCGCTTTTTCACTCCAATCTCTGGCATGATCAAGATTGATTTCAACAAGGTCTGGTTTCCCGTCCTCGGCTTGAACACGTGCTGCAAAGATGGCAGCACGCGCCGCTGTCAAATAAATACTCTTAAGTCTTTTTGAATCAGGACTTCCAGGAACAAGAACATATTTTTCTTTTAAGCGGCCAATAATGCCATCCAGCGCATCGATTTTACCTTGTGAAACCATGGACTCAGCCGATTGGTAAAGCCATTCGATTTCACGGTAAATACTATTGAATTCCCCTTCTTTTTGGATTCTGGAAACTTCAGTAGGATCTACCTGAGAATTCCCTGCTCTTGCTTTCATCTGGGCTAGGTCAATAGCAGCCTGCATGGGAGCTAAAGCACCTTCATCGGCCCATTGGCCTGCCTTGATAAGGCTTTGTTGTGCACTATCACGCCACATGCGCGCCCAGTCACGTTGAGGCCGTGCCAAAGGTTGTGAGGATGCTGCTTTAGTGTATTGATCAAGTTCCCATGGCTTTTTCTTGTCGGATGAAGAATCCACGGGAGCATTTTCCCCAGATTGAACACCTGTAGGAGGGACATTAACCGTTTGTGCCAATAAAACTGTAGTAAGAGCCATATGTCATCCTTTCCCAAACATTCTCGTCTAAATTTTTTAAAAGTTGTTTAACAAATTTGGCTCCATTAAGGCATTTCCTGCACCCTTATAATCACTCTTCTTTGATCATCATCGGGATCATTCGGGTTTCTTTCTGCGGGATCGACTCTGCCATTATGATTTGAGTCTTCAGCGCCGTCAGAAACTCCGCCGCCATCGGTATCAGCAATAACGGGATTTGTTCTTGAAGCCGGGTCTTCATCCGGCACAAAGGAAGGAGAGTCTTCTTGTGTACCTTCAAAAGCGGGTAAATTCTGGACGCGATCTCCATCAAAGGCTTCAACGGGCTCAATAATGCCCGTTTCCGTACCATCAACGAGCCCATCATTGTCACTATCGGGATCAAGGGCATTAATTGCTCCGTCATTATCCGTGTCCACCAAGGGTTGAACTTCTTCTCCATCCTTAACGCCATCATCATCACTATCGGCATCCAATGGATCTAAGGCATGGGCCCTTTCAGTTGCATCATCCAAACCATCCCGATCCGTGTCGTTATTCAGTTGAATAGCTCTTTCATTTTCATCGTCATCGTTTCTTTGCACAAAAGCATTTCCCGGTGGTTCTGGCTGAGGAATCCCCGTGGCCTCCACAACGATGAGCAATTCCGCTAAATCATAATGAATGGGGTCATCTTCCAAATCCATGCCCCTCAAACGATCGATGAGAAAAAGAATAACATCAATTCGTAAATTCACATCAGCTTCATTAGCTACATTCCTCGCCATTTCAGCATTGAACCGGTTAAAGAGCAGCCCCAGTTGTTGACGTCTTTGATTGTCTATTTCCTCCTGAATCAAAGTTTGGAAGTCATCCGCAACAAGGCGGCTCAAATCCTGAAGAGAGTGTTTGACTTCAAAATTGAGATCAAGCTGTTCAACATACTTAAGGCCATATTCACTTCTTAAATTAATTTTCGAAATAACTTGATAGGGGCCTCCTTGTTCTGACACTCGATATAAATAACGAAGGAATCTTCCTTCACCTGATGGGACGGTGTAATTCCACTTCAATTCTCCATCATGCTGATTGATTCGATCATGGGAATGAATTTTTACTTCTGTAAAATTTCCCTGGGTAGAAGAAGTTTCTAGCAGATCCCCTGCCATGGCATCAAAGGGTGAACCAACCCAAATCTTCACTGGAAATATTTCGCCACTATTTAACTCTTCATCCCTATCCTCAATACCCTCTAAGAGAGGACCCAAGTCGTTGGCCCTTCCTTCATCAACAGTTCCGTCGTTCTCATCGGTAACATCCATAACAATCCCCCTACCAAGGCCATAGGGATGCACTTCCCATTGTTGGTCCGGATCTACAGGCAGAGCCCGTTGTGCAAAGACACGCCCAATGAAATTTCGCCAGATCCAATCAGGAATGTGATTGGGATTTTCTAAAAGGATGACTGTATCTCCGTTAAACACCCTTTCCTTAAGTTCACTCAATATCCTTATCAACTTAGGGCTCCGTAAAGCCTCACATTGGGGATTATCCATACCAAAGATAAAAGTGTTAAAAATATCGCTCCGCATGAATCGGTTCCAATCTTCAAAATCATCGGCAAACTGGTAAAAAGTATCTCCCAGTTTTGTTTCCATGATGTCTTCAAGTAAATCCCTATAAGGATGTTCATCTTCTTGGTTATCTTCACTACATTCAACAATATGCCAAAGGCTTCGAGATTCTCTTAACACCTCTTTTCTTAAGCTGGGATGCCACAAAAAAACAACTTCACTCTTTATCATTTCAATATTTTCGAGCTGGTCTTCACTTCTATAGTTAATAGTATGATTTCCTCCGTCTTCGTCATTGAGCATAAAAGGGCCATCATAAATTTGTTCGGGACCCTGATCTATCCGATAAAAAACGGTTTTGATCCCAACATGCTCGTCAACAGCCCTAAGAGTAATTTTTGTATCGTCTTTAATTCGACGCACTCCCTCTCTTCCAAAAGCATTATTACTGAATTCAAGAGACGTTGTAGGGGGAGTATTGTCTACAAACACCGCCCGTTTGTTGAGATTTTCCATATTGCCTAAAACATCAGCGCTTTGATGCCCAATGAGGTGCGCTCCTTGATTGGCAATGCGGAAGATCGGCGTCCGCAATGTATCAACCCGATCCCCTTCAACTGTTATGGCTGCATTTTGATCCACGGTATACCGCACGTAATCAATGTCCGGAATAGTGGCCGTCGCTTCGATGGTTAATTGCGAGTTCCGGCTGATGTAGAACCGATCCCCCCTAAATTGAGGGCCATTGACAACGAGGGTGGAGCGAGGCGGATGAATATTGGCATCCACTTCCACCTGGTGTCTTCTCTCAGTATTGAGGACATTATCAACCGACCAATACTCAATAACGTGCCGGCCATCCGCAATGGCCACCAAATCAATATCCGGACCGGCA
This sequence comes from Deltaproteobacteria bacterium GWA2_45_12, assembly GCA_001797365.1. Taxonomy (NCBI): domain Bacteria; class Deltaproteobacteria; species Deltaproteobacteria bacterium GWA2_45_12. The sequence goes on along the minus strand of MGPH01000035.1, from coordinate 7,071 downwards.
AGAAGCACTTCACTTCCATCGATGGAAAGCCTTCTGGATAAAACACCGGACCCGGCATCACTGGCATCAAGCCTCAAACGGGTTTGACTTGAAACTTGAATGCGATTATCAAACCCGCGTCTAAAATTGTTCATCACAAAACGGGATTGAGGCGCCGTTAAATCAACATTAATGGATAATCTTTGAATGCCAGACCCATTCCCACTTTCATCAATCGCCCCGAATTCCAGGATATGTTCCCCTTCCTCATTAAAACCAAATGGAGCTTGATACATCTGCCAAGGCAGTTGATCCACACGGTAATGCACAAATTGGATATTTGAATGAATATCATTGGCAAAAAGTGAAATACGCGAGTTTCCATGAATCCATACTCTTTCGGGCGTAATGTATTTGGGGTCGGTAATCTCATAACCAATTTCAGGCGAAGAAATATCCACATGAACAGGGAAACGAACAATGGCTGACTCATTACCCGCAGGGTCAGTTGCCGAAAGAGCCCATTCATAATCACCTTCAGGAACAGGAAGCCCCTGACTATTATTTCCATCCCATGCAATGCTGTGCTGATTGGGTGGTGAAGAAATCTCTTCAACAATTTCACGCAAAACAAGATTGCCGGCAAAAATTCTTAACTTTGTCTGAAGCCCTTTATTAAAAAGGTTGTCGCTTACGTCATAGGGAATATTAATCGTTCCCCTTCCCTGCCTATCGGGAATAAACCGGATGGCACCGGCATTGGCCACTTGGAGCATTGGCGATGTCACATCCAGAATAACAACACCCCCTACGGCATTGGACACATTGCCTTCAGCATCTCGCACATTGATGGTATAGGCGTACTCACCATTTCTCTGAAGCTGGCCGTTGATCCTTCCATTCCAAGCTACTTCAATTGGTCCCCTTTGGACGGGGTGGTTTTGGAGAATGAAGCTGTTTCCAATCCTCAAATCCAGGATTAATTCTTCTGCCAAATCATCATCGGCATTGAGAGTGAAAACAGCGGTGTCTTTGACCCCGTCCCCATTGGGGGAAAAAGCCTGAGGCAGAGAGACAACTTGAGCTTGAGGAGCGTTGGCGTCAAAAAGAATGTTTAAGACATGGGCGGATTCCACATTCCCCACATGATCGATCGCGCGTAAAGCAAGGCTTGTTTGATTGGCACCTTGGGGCCTCGAAATCCTAAAAGGATTATTGTAACGTAACCAGATCCCTTGACCGATTCTATACTGGATATACCGAATGCCGGATGGGTGATTGCCTAAGTCTTCTCCGGTCAAAGTGAAAAGAGTCTGATGAGAACGGACTAAAAGCCCCCCGTTGACATTCTGGGCCACTCCGCCCGTTCTTACGGTTGTAACCGGTCTCACATTATCCAAGATCACCGTTTGTCTTCGAATCGGCTCGTTGTTTCCAAAGAAATCAGCCGCATAATATTCAATTTCGTAAATCCCTTCCGGCAAGCCTGCCAATGTAAAGGCGCCGTTGTAAGGCCTGAAATCACCATCACCAAAGCTATAGAGTATACTGCTAATGCTATTCTCGCCTTGGGCCGCTTGAATCGTGATGGGAGTTCGTTCGCTCACCCATATTTGCCCGTTGCGCGTGATAGAGGGTTGCCCCACGGAAATCTGGGTTTGGATAACAGCAGGCTCTTCGGGTTCGATCTCTTCGGCCACCGCCAATACAATTGTTTTGAGCGCTTCTTCATTGCCAATGCGGTCCGTGGCTCTAAAAGAAATACGGTGATTGCCCAAGCCCAAAATATTGAGAGCAATAGCGCCTTCATAATTTACAAAAGCTCCACCGTTTACCTGATAAACAAGGGATTGCACCCCCGAAGCTTCATCTCCGGAATCAATGGCAGAAAGCTCCAAAACATCATTTAAATCCGCCAAGGCGCGCTCCCCATTGATAAGTTCCAATTCATTCAAAAATGGAATTGTCAAAGGAGCTATATTGTCAATTTTAACAACCCTTTGGTAAGTACTGGTCTGACCATTATTATCGATGGCTTCGACCAACAACGTGAAGGAGCCATTCAATCCTTCTGTATTCCACTGAAAGTTAAAATCCTGCGTATTCCCTTGATTAATAATCGTGGGATTGGCGGGCAAGGCATCGTCTTCATCAACTGCAGGAGTATAGCTTACTCTCCACGAACTTAAACGATCCCCTTCAATGCTTCCGGAAACTGGAACGGAACCTTTATAGAATTGATCTTCAACAGGTGTTTCCAAATGAATAACCGAAGGTGTTGTCCCCCGCTTAAAGACGGCATAACGTGAGAAGTGATTTAAGAAACCGACAATTTCAAAAAGACGATCCGCAGGAGCATTTTCGCAAATAGTGGGGTCCGGCGCATTAAGGGAGGCGATGACCTCCAGTTCTCCATTATCGCGGATATTGTAAAGGCTCACCTCGGCAGGATCGTTGCCAAAGAGCTCGTTGATTTCTTCACAAGTAAATCGAAGGGTTAGTTCGACGGGATGGTTGGGATCAATCTCGATGTCATCAGGCTTAATGTCTAAAATCGGTCCAAGGGGCACGGCACCGCTCGGCAAGTGGATGGAAGGATCGCTGGGATCCACTAAACTCATTGTCACGAGCTGTTCATTGGTTCCGGCGGGAAGAGTATTGGGGTCAAAATCCAGCGTGGCCCGTTCAAACGGCGTTGATACCTCCACTCTTTGGCCAGGAGCTACAGGTCTTCCAATACTCACATCAATCGTATCTTCATTAATTTCACCATTCTGCTCGCTTCGCAAAAGGACCGTGATATTTCTTCCATTAAGATAAGTCACATCCCACCAGGCCAAAATACCATTTACAACTTCGTTTTGAGTTGCTGAAGGGATGGCAATCCATTCCAATCGCGAGGCATCGTAATAGCGCAAGGAATAATTGGCTTGCGCGGATCCACGAATCTCCAAGAACCGGCGCGGGATACCATCGGGCGTCATCCTAAAAGTAAAATTATCGTTGTAGTTGCTGTTAACATCCTCCAGATTGTCACCACGGATATTGAGTGTGCCGTCAGAGAAAATATTCATTGTACCGCGTTCAAAAGCGGTGACTTCATCCCCATTGGGATAACGAAATTCGGTGTTCCATTGAGTAATGTGAACGAGGTTGGAAAAGGTATAAAGATTCTGAGCGTTGGGATCATTTAAAGGATAATAGTCACGGATATTAATAATATCGCTTTCAAGATGAAAATTGTTGCGGTTAAACGATGTGGCTGAATTCCCAACAATCCACCCTCCCGCTCCGCTTAAAACAGGGTCCCGCCCGGTGTGCCAGTTCCCACCCGCATCCGAACGCGCTACAAAATTAGAGGAAGAATATCCATTGGGATGGTTATGTGGGCCATTTTCATCGCCCATCCAGGCTTGGAGGCCGGGGAGAGTATGAACACCCCCATTTACCTGGTTTGCCAGCAAGCCCCCGTTGATATTCGCACGAAGAGATAAGGTATAATAATTAAGATCCCGCGAAACAAGCCCATCCAAACCACTACCCACAGGGCCATCGTAATTTAATTGATAGGTGTTCGCACAATTGGCAATCCCTTCAGGGCCAGCAACAC
>MGPH01000035.1:0-3450 GCA_001797365.1 Deltaproteobacteria bacterium GWA2_45_12 | reverse complement strand
TCCATTTTGCAATGGGTATCTATAATCTTGTCTTGGCTCCATCTCTTCAACTGTTATGGAGCGAATATTTTGATTATTAGGCCCGCTGATATCCATCGCACCAGTGAAAAAGTTTTTATTGCTTAATACTTGGAATCGATTCGTACCACGCATCTGCCCTGTAACAGCAAACCAGGAAATCCCAAAACTTGCAGAGTACTCTGTTATTGTCCATCCTTCGGGAAAGGATAAAACCATTGAGCTTCTGCTTTCATCTAAATCCGCATTATATTGGCGGTCACAATTTTGAGTATCATTACTACAAGGGAAACGAATGATATTGGATAAAAAACTTGGATGAAGAACAGGGCCTGGAGAGCTATCGGGGAAGTCCGTACTCCTCTCATCTGTCTCAAGACTCCCAAAATGATCCGTCCCAAACGCCCCCAACGTATATTCAAACGGCACCTTCACGTAACCGTTTGATCCATACATTCGCCAATTAAAATTGGGGTTTCCTTCCAGTGGTTTTTCTTCTCCATCATCAACAAGGATGCCGTCATTCATGACATTGTCACCGACCATGTGGTCAATATCAGCGGAAATAGCGGCATTCCGGTTATTGCGGGCCAGTCTTAGAACAATGGGTTCTGAAATAATTTCTTCATCGTCCCTGAAAGCCCGGCTACGCGCCACAAGCTGAACGTAATAATCCTGGTTTGTGGGCAATACCAAACCGTTGGAATCAGTGCCATCCCAGGTAAGCCTTGCGGGGCTTGTGGCCCCTACATAGTCTTGAAGCAATTGTTTCTTTAACTGCCCACCGTTCCCTGGGTCCCCATCATAAATGGCAATGGAAACAGAGGCTGATTTGTTTAAAAGATAATAAACCTGGGGGAGCAGAGCCTCCGGCAACAATCCATTGGCATCAAAATTAAACGGATCCAAAAGATTGGGGGACACATCAAACAACGAAAGTTCCAAAGGCTCATTTTCAGCACTTAACCTATCTACCGTGACTCGAATATCCTCGTTGGTGGCACTTCCCACTCCATTTACAATGGTGGCTGTAAGCCGCACCCTGTAAAGCCCGTTGCTAACACGTCTTCCCAAGGTATCAGTACCGTTCCATGTAAAATTATAATTGCCCGTCGGTTTTCTTCTGAAATTTTCCGTATAAACAACGCGTCCGGCCTGCCCCGCAAAAAATTCATATAGGGTCGCATTAATGTCCGAAGATTTGTCTGGTGGATTGGTCAGCGTGTACGAAACACTCACTTGAGAATTATTGGGATCAATGCGTAAAGGCGCCACACTTACATTGGAAAACTGGGGGCTAGCGGCACCCGCACCTGCCGGCCCGCCATTTCCATTTTGATTTGGATCAAGGGCATTGGGATTAGCCAGGTTTACGACCAAACTATCATAATTAAACTGCCCTTCCCTGTTGCCCCCACCATCTAATACTTTAAGAAGCACTGTGTAGAGCCCATTGGGCGTTTCAATAACATCGGTCGTATCCCACGTGCCCAAAAGACCATGCTGGATGGTTCTTACAGACACATTGGAACTTGGGTACACACTGTCATTGGGCTCATTATTCTGATTATTGGGAGATTGATGTTGAAGGGGTACGGGAATGGGGACCCAGCCTGAATTTCCATTCCCCGCTGTGGCCGCCATGGCTTCAGTCACATTAATAGCTCCGGCCTTCCAATAAAGTTTGTAAGAATTAAAATCGTGATTATTTCCAGCCTCACCAATATTAGGGTCCGTAGCCATGCCGGAAAGATTTATTTGCCCCTGAACTAGGGGATAAACATTATCCGAGCGGTTATTGTCTGCAGGTAATTCAATGACGGCACGCACGCCAAACACGATACCAAAGGTATCATAGGTGCTGACAACTCCGGCCTCGTCACGGGCGATGATCCTTAATGTGTAATTTCCCTTCTCTAAGGGCGTATCATCATTACGGGTAAGGGTATCTTTGCCATTCATCCCATTCCATAGGTCTTGGTTGTTTCCCCTGCCCTTAGATTCGTTGCGAATCAGATAATAAAGCGGCCGGCCGTGGGAATCGATGACTTGGATGCTTACTTCGGCATCTTTGGAAAGATTATAGGAGATCGTCGCCTCATCATTGACACGGTCCCCATTGGGCGTGATCAATTGGGGCTGAACCTGGACATTATTAATGAAGGGGCCTTCCAAAAGATAAAGCGGCACTTGGGAATCGTATTCATGAACATTTTCACCCAAATAAAGATGGGCATAGTCTTGAAGGTTTGAACGATAAACGGTTTGTTGGTCATAACCCAAGGCACTGGAAAAACTTCCTGCATACTGGTCATTAACCACGCGGCCCACGCTGGGGTTTAAATCAGTCCGATAAGTGATTTTTTCATCCCAATGGCCAACAGCCACTCCATTCAGATTAAAGGCCAAGAGTTCACGTAGGTTTGTTGCCACCAAAACTTCGGTTTCTCCATCGGCATCCACATCCCCCACCACGGCAGGGCCTGAAAATTGTTTTTCAGGTGAGGCTGCAATGGCCCCCAACTGTTCCCCATTGTTCCCCACAAAAACAATGCGATGGTTCGTGGTTGAAAAAACAAAATCCTGTTTCTGATCCTGATTAAAATCGACAAGATTCATTTCACCAATAATGGCCTCGCCATTGGGAAGGGTGAAATAATCCCGGCGTTGGCCCTGATTATTCCAGGCATATATTTTGTCCGCTGATGCAACAAAAAGATGAAGCTGACCGTCGTTCTCTGGGTCGGCCGCAATACCAAAAGGAGTGCCGGGAATGTCGGACTCTGCAAATGCTAAACGTTGAAACTGGCGGTTAAAGACAAAAACTTCCCCCTCATTGCTGGAAAAAATGAGCTCTTGAAGATTGTCCGCATTGACATCCGCGATAATGGGGGTGGCAAGTAATTGGGTTCTGTTAAGGGGAAGAGTAAATCTCCAATTGGGAATTTCGGTACCATTCCCCTGATAAACCCTCAGCTCAAGACTTCCAGCGCCATCAGCAGCAAGGGCGATAATATCCTCACGGGCATCTTCATTCACATCCATTAACCGTGGACGATGAACAAACACCTTTTGCTCTGCGGATAAATCAACGGGAAATCCTTGAAGCACCTGCCCCAACTTGTTCCAGGCAAATAATTTGCCATCGTAGGTTACCGTAACGCGCTCAACATCAAAGAAAGCATCGATGTTGCCGACACCTTGCAAGGCATGCAGGGGCCCTGCTTCAGCAAACAAAATGCCGAGGGTCATAAGGCAGAACAGGATGTGTTTCAGTTTATTCATTCTTCTCTGATTCCCTTATCTCAAACGATCTTCCATTTTTTAGTCTTCGCGTTTTCCTCGTTCCCACGCTCTGCGTGGGAACGCAATTCCAACGCTCCTGCGTTCTCTCCTCTTCCTCGTGCATATTTTAATGACGCCGGAGCGTCA
>MGPH01000034.1 GCA_001797365.1 Deltaproteobacteria bacterium GWA2_45_12 | reverse complement strand
GACAGGGGAGCATAATACTCTAGTTGCTTGCGGGGTGGAACTGAAAGGTTCCCATGAAATACATCATCCTATTATGGATTGCCACTGTCAGTTTGGTTTTGTCCCCCGTTTTGGCAAAAGCTGAATCCACAACATCACAACCTCAATCTTATTTAACTCAAGACACATTCTGTTACCCCGCACTTGATGCGAGGCCTAACATGGCGCCAAGCGAGCAAGAAAGCTTAAATGCCAACAACTGCACTCAAGAAAATCCAACTCTCATAGCCCGCAGCGGATGTTGCTCATGGCACGGCGGTGTTTGTGGCTGCGATGCAGCCTCGGATCGGATTGTATGTTGTGACGGAACTTTGAGTCCGTCGTGTACTTGTGGGGGGTATTAACAATAAGGAGGGTAATATGGTTACAAATGACGAACTGAAGAGTAACCCCATGCATTTATTTAAAGCTTTTAGGTGTCTTGATCATACTCACGATTTTTTAAATGGATCATTTTGGATGGGAAATATTAATTACTATAAAAAAATTGAAGATGCTACTCGCCAAGACATCACAGAAGGTGAATCCTGTTATAAAAAGTATACTGCAAAAGCAACAGAAAACATTGTTAATAGAAATACCCAGCCTGGTTATATTAATTGTACAGCCAATATATTAAATCCTATTCATCTTCTGTGTTGTTCAAGTCCAGAAGTAGATTTGGAATTTTTAAAAAAGAAGTTTGGTATCTATGTGGTTCGAATCAATAACCCAGAACAATTGCTGATCGATTTAAATAATTTCTTCAGCCATGGAAACTTAAAAACCGTTGGTCCAATATCTTTAAAGAAAGTGGAATACACTAAAGGTAATATCTTGCCGGCAGATCCAGAAGATGAAACGAAGTTAATATACACACAAAAATCGCCAAAATTTAAACCTGAATCAGAGTTTCGATTTATAGTCACCCTAGATCATAAAATGAAACGGGAGGATTTTTTAAAAATCATTTTAAACAAAAGATTAGATTACGTGGAACAGGTATGATGCCGAGTGAAATAACTCCCCCCTGCCCCCCTCTTATTTTAAGAGGGGGTAGAAGAAAGGGAGAAAAATCAGTTTTTTCTCTCTTATCCCCCCTCTTAGAATAAGAGGGGGTTAGGGGAAGTTACTTTCCGTATTTAGTTTTTGCCAAATTGTTTCCAAAACAACATCCATGTCCTCCAAAACTTGGTTATTCCAAAAGCGGATCACATCAATGTTATTTTCTTTTAAGTATTGTGTTCGAACTTTGTCATAAAGCTCTGCAGCTAAATGCTGGCTACCATCTAGCTCAATAGCCAAGCGCTTCTCGGAGCAGTAGAAATCCAAAATATAAGGCCCACAACTGTACTGTCGAAAAAATTTAAAACCATCCAATCGTTTATTTCTTAATTGTTGCCACATTTTGGCTTCGGCATCGGTCTGATCTTTCCGCAATTTACGGCGGAAGGGTTTTAGAGATGGATCGTTGGTTAGATGGGGCATAGATGCCGAGTGGGATAACTCCCCGTTTTTATCTCCACCCTCACCACTTTATTTTTTTCATCCACATGCACCACCTTTTGCTTTATCTGGGCGGCGTCTTCGCGGGGGATTTGTTCGAGTGAAAGAATGATGACCTGATCTCCTGGTTTAAAAAGCAGGGCAGGGCAGCCGTTCAGGCAAATCTCCCCGGAACCGGATTTTCCGGGAATGGCATAAGTTTCCCAGTGCGCGGCATTGGCCATGCTGTTGATGTGAAGAAGTTGGAAAGGGGCAATGTCGGCGGCTTTCATCAAAAGAGGATCGATGGTAATGCTGCCTTCATAATCAAGCCTTGCCTGGGTTACATGAACACGATGAAGTTTTCCCGTACAAACGGTGATTGACATAGAACCTCCTTTCCGTAAAATTGCCCTTTATCATTATTAACCTCAAGGAGAAAAACTCATGCTCATTCATAAAAAAATTCTTGTTTTAATCGCTTCGTTGTCTTTTTCGCTTATGGCCCATGCAACTTCAACCCCTGTCGCTGACGCCACTAAAACTTACACGCTCACCCAGCTCCATCAGGTGGTCTCCAATCACAAAGAATGTTCGGCTTTTTATAAAGAATTGAAGCAGCTCACAAAAAACCCCGTAACCTTGCAATTCACTCCGGCTTCCAAATCACAAATAGCAGCCCAAGACTCTTCAGGGCAGATAAACAATCATAGCCATTCCATCATGAATCAAGAAGTAAACGGGGGCATTGTCAACCGGACCATTTCAGGAAATTTTACAATGAAGGACCAGCAAATAGATTATGTGGCTGCCATTTCGGCCAATCTTAATAACCCCGATCACAAATATATTTATCCCATTCTCTTGGCCAGCCACAATGCCCAGTGCTATTACACGGCTTTGGTCAACCCCAGTGATGAAACCGTGGCAGCCTTTAAAAAGAGTATCCAGGCAGGACATGCCGCCAAGGGAACTGATATCCATCAAAAGTAACTCATGCACTATCGAAGAGCAAACGATGCCGATTTCGAAAAAATTTTTGAACTTCAAAATAAAAACCTGTTGTCAGCCATAAACCCATCGGAGCGTTCTGATGGGTTTCTTGCCACCGTGTTCACCATTGAACAATTCAGGGAAATGAATGATGCCCTTTGCGTTGTCGTTGCCGTGAAAGGGAAAAAAGTCTGTGGCTATATTTGCACCAGCCCACCTGACTTCTTCAAAAAATTCCCGCTCCAAAAAGCCATGCTTGAACGTTGCTCCCAAATTTCCCACAAAAATAAACCCCTATCGTCCTATCAAACTTTTGTGGCAAACCCCATTTGCATTGATAAAAGTTTTAGGGGAACCGGGGTCTATTTGGGGCTATGCAACAAGGTGCTCGAGTTCATTCCAAAAACCTACCAATTGGCCGTAGGTCTCATATCACCCGAAAATAAGAGACATTTAAAGGCCATCCGGCAGGGTAAAATGGAAGCTGTCGATCAATTTCAATTTGAAGAAAAAACATACCTTTTATTTGCCCGTTTTTTCTAAAAAGGGCCCCTCTTTACCCTTCAAATTCTTGTTGTTGTGGGCTTTAAGGTCTGATAGGGGGAAATGCCCTTTTAGAAAGAGGTTTACTTTATGAAAGCAGGAATCAAAAAATTGTCCGGAACAAAGAAAAAAATAACTATTGAAGCGGATGTGGCTGAAGTAGACCACGCCTTTGAAGAAGCCCTGAAAGTAGTTAGCAAACAAGCCAATATCAAGGGGTTTCGCAAAGGGAAAATTCCCAAGAATGTTTTACAAACCTATTATCCGGGTGAAATTCTGCGCGAAGCTGTCAATCATTTGGTCAATCACACCTACCCCAAAGCCCTGGACGAACACAAATTATCCCCCGTTCTTGAACCCCATTTTCATATTGAAAAACCCATGGAAGAGGGCAAAAAATTTGAATACGAGGTTGAAGTTGAAATTAAACCCGAATTTGACCTTAAAGATTATAAAGGCATCAAGCTAAAGAAACGAAAGACCGAAATAAACCCCAAGGATATCGAACAAGAACTCAGCCGCATCCAGGAAGCCAAGGCCGAACTAAAACCGGCGAATAAGGAAAGTGTATTGCAAGATGGTTTGGTGGCCACAATCGATTTTTTCGGCACCATTGATGGCAAGCCCTTTGAAGGCTCCGAAGCCAAAAGCTATCTTTTTGAATATGGCAAGGGCCACTTCCTAAAAGATTTTGAAGCCCACATCAAGGGGGCCAAAGAAGGAGAAGAAAAAACTTTCGACCTTACCTTCCCTTCCGACTATTTTGCCGAAGCCCTCAAAGGTAAAATAGCCGCCTTCAAAGTAAAAGTGGTGGCGTTGCACGAAAAACTCCTGCCCAAATTGGATGACGAACTTGCCAAAGACCTTGGCAAAGAAAGTTTGGAGGCCATCAAAACCGAGGTAACGACCTTTTTGACCAAACGAAAGGAACGGGAAATCCGTCAGGAATATGCTAAAGACGTCATGGATCTTTTGGGAAAGGAATACAAGTTTGACGTACCGGAAGGGCTTATTGATGCCGAAGTAAAAGCCGGCAAAAAAGACAAAAATGAAGTAGAAAAAAACTTAAGACTTCAATTTGTCTTGCAGGAAATTTCGGTGAAAGAAAAAGACAACATCAAAATTGATCCTAAAGACGTTGAAGAACGGTTTCATTCGCTTTCGCACATGTATCGTCAGCCGGTGGATGTCATCAAAAAATATTACACCGAAAATAAAATGCTTCCACAGCTTGTAAGCCAGATTCTGCTGGAGAAAACTCTTGATTTTGTGATCGACAACGCTACACTCAAAGAATGATTAAAACACCTGAAACGCTCAACACTCTCATCCCCATGGTCATTGAAAACACGCATCGTGGGGAGCGCGCTTACGATATTTATTCCCGCCTGCTTAAAGACCGCATCGTTTTTATCGGCACCGCCATTGATGACAACGTCGCCAATCTGCTTATTGCCCAATTACTTTTTTTGGAATCAGACGATCCCGAAAAAGACATCTTTATATATATCAATTCACCAGGGGGTTCTGTCACAGCGGGGTTGGCTATTTATGACACCATGCAGTACATTCGTCCCGATGTGGCCACTTTTTGCATGGGGCAATGCGCCAGCATGGCTGCCCTTCTTCTTTCAGCCGGAACCATAGGTAAACGTTATGCGCTTCCCCACTCGCGCATTCTGATCCATCAACCCTTGGGTGGCGTTCAGGGTCAGGCAACCGATATTGACATTCAAGCCAAGGAAATTTTGCGTTTAAAAGAAGCCCTCAACCAGATTTTAGCCAAACACACCAAACAGTCCATCAAACGTATCCAAATGGATACCGAACGTGATTATTTTATGTCTGGACCCGAAGCAAAAGAGTATGGAATAATAGACGAAGTTGTAGAGTATCGCGGCAAAGACAAAAAAGTAAAATGACGCGTTCCGTCACACTGTTTCCGGGCTTTTCCCGGAAATGGGAAAAAGAAGGAAAACAAAAAAGTGGCAAAAATCTTTAACGAATCGATGAATCTTTCATGTTCTTTTTGTGGAAAGTCGCAAAGAGAAGTAAAAAAACTCATTGCCGGCCCCACGGTCTATATTTGCGATGAATGTATTGACTTGTGCAACGACATCATTGCCGAAGAAACTGTTAAACAAGAACGCTTAAAGGCCCGTTCGTCGATCCCCAAACCAAAAGAAATCAAAAACATTCTGGATGAATATGTCATTGGTCAGGAACACGCCAAAAAAATTCTTTCTGTAGCCGTGCACAACCACTACAAGCGGATTGAATCCTCCTCAATTTCCAAAGATGTCGAACTTCAAAAATCCAACATCCTTCTCATTGGGCCCACAGGTTCCGGCAAAACCCTTCTGGCCCAAACATTGGCCAAAATTCTTAATGTCCCCTTCACCATTGTGGATGCCACAACGCTTACTGAAGCAGGTTATGTGGGGGAAGACGTCGAAAACATCATCTTAAATCTGTTGCAAGCGGCTGATTTTGACAAAACCAAGGCCGAAAGAGGTATTGTCTACATTGATGAAATCGACAAAATTTCGCGTAAATCCGAAAACCCTTCCATTACCCGTGATGTTTCAGGGGAAGGGGTGCAACAGGCCCTGCTAAAAATTATTGAAGGAACCGTGGCCAATGTCCCCCCCAAGGGCGGTCGAAAACATCCCCAGCAAGATTTTATCCAGGTAGACACCACAAATATTCTTTTTATTTGCGGGGGCGCTTTCTGTAATTTGGAAAATATCATTGAAAGACGTTTCAACCAGAAAAGTATCGGGTTCGGGGCCACCATCAAGTCTAAAAACGAAAAAAAAATTGGTGAGATCTTAAAAGAAGTTGAAACGGAAGATCTTCTGAAGTTTGGACTTATTCCTGAATTTGTCGGCCGTCTTCCCGTTATTGCCACTTTGTCTGAATTAGATGAGGCGGCTCTTATCGACATTCTTGTAAAACCCAAAAATGCCTTAAGCAAACAGTATCAACGCTTGTTTGATTTTGAAAAAGTAAAGCTTACCTTGACTGCCAAGGCCCTGGAAGCCGTCGCTTCAGAAGCCATCAAGAAAAAATCGGGGGCCCGTGGCTTAAGAGCCATTTTGGAGAACATTATGCTCGACATTATGTATGAGATCCCTTCGCAGGAAAACGTGGAAGAAATCATCATTAACGAAGACACCGTTTTGAAAAAAGCCGAACCCATCATTATTTACCAGAAAAAAGCCGAGTCGGCTTAAGATTCATTGGATTGTCTTGACAAGCTTCTGAAAGCCACTAGGATAACCTCTGTTTATACCCCTTTTCATGAGGAAAACCACATGGATGAAACAAGATTTTTCGATAAAGGCCCGGGCATCAAACAGGTTCCCCTTCTTCCTTTAAGGGATATTATTATATTCCCCCACATGGTTGTTCCGCTTTTTGTGGGCCGCGAAAAGTCTATTAGTGCGCTTGAAGAGGCCATGAATACCGAAAAGGACATTCTTTTGGTGGCCCAAATCAACGCCAAAACCAACGATCCAAAACCAGACGACATCTTTAAAGTGGGCACCTTGGGCACCATCATCCAAATGCTGCGCCTGCCCGACGGCACAGTAAAAGTTTTAGTCGAAGGAAAAAAACGGGCCCGTATTCTGCGTTATACCGGCATGGAAACTTATTTCACGGTTGAAGTGGAAGAAATTTTAGAAGATCGCAACATTAATATTGAAGTCGAAGCGCTCATGCGTTCCTTAAAGGCCACTTTTGAAACCTATGTAAAGCTCAATAAACGCATTCCCCCTGAAATGCTGGCCTCCGTTGCTGTTATTGATGACCCTGCCCGCTTGGCGGATACAATTGTGGCCCATCTTCACCTAAAACTTTTGGATAAACAAAAAATCCTGGAAATCGATTCGCCCAAAGAACGTTTGGAAAAGCTCTATGGCCTGATGCAGGCAGAAATTGAAATTTTACAGGTTGAAAAGAAGATCCGTACGCGCGTCAAAAAGCAGATGGAGAAGACGCAAAAAGAATACTATCTCAATGAACAGATGCAAGCCATTCAAAAGGAACTTGGCGAGCGCGATGAATTCAAAACCGAAATTCAAGAACTTGAAGAAAAACTTAAAAAGAAAAAACTGACCACTGAAGGCATGGAAAAATGCCGCAAAGAAATCAAAAAACTGAAAATGATGTCCCCCATGTCGGCGGAAGCCACTGTGGTTCGTAATTATATCGATTGGATTTTGGTCCTGCCATGGGATGAACGAAAAGAAGAAAAACATGAAATTAAAGATGCCGAAAAAATCCTTGAAGAAGATCATTACGGTCTGGACAAAGCCAAGGGCCGCATCATTGAATATCTTGCCGTCAACAAACTTGTCGGCAAAATGAAGGGCCCCATCCTTTGTTTGGTTGGCCCTCCGGGCGTTGGTAAAACATCATTGGCCCGTTCCATTGCCCGCGCAACTGGACGTGATTTTGTACGGCTTTCCCTTGGGGGCGTCAGGGATGAAGCAGAAATCCGTGGTCATCGTCGCACTTATATTGGCGCCATGCCTGGAAAGATTATCCAATCACTGAAAAAAGCCGGTTCCAGCAACCCTGTTTTCCTCTTGGACGAAGTAGACAAGATGAGCATGGATTTCCGTGGCGATCCATCAGCCGCTTTGCTCGAAGTTCTTGACCCTGAACAAAACAATGTCTTTAACGACCATTATCTTGATTTGGACTATGATCTTTCAAACATCATGTTCATCACCACAGCCAACACGCTGCAGTCAATTCCGAGCCCACTTCAAGACCGTATGGAAATCATCCGTATCCCGGGCTATACCGAAGACGAAAAACTGACCATTGCCCAAAAATATCTCATTAAAAAGCAGCGCGAGGCCAACGGCTTAAAAGAAGAAGACATCCAATTTGCCGATTCGGGCCTTAAAATGATTGTCCGGCGTTACACCAAAGAAGCGGGCGTGCGCAATTTAGAACGCGAAATCGCCACTGTTTGCCGCAAAGTCGCCAAGGAAATTGCCGAAAATCCCACAGAAACTCGTTTGAAAAAAGTGGCCACAGCCAAAAACATACCCAACTTCCTGGGCATTCCCAAATTTCGTTACGGTGTCATGGAAGAAAAAGACGAAGTGGGAATTACCACGGGGTTGGCCTGGACCGAAGTGGGGGGAGAACTTCTTTCAACCGAAGTTACCGTACTTCCCGGCAAAGGGAAGCTTACCATCACCGGCAAATTAGGGGATGTCATGCAAGAATCGGCACAGGCCGCCATGAGTTATGTCCGTTCACGCGCCCTCCAATTTGGTCTGGATCGCGATTTCTACCAGAAGGTGGATATTCACATTCACGTGCCCGAAGGGGCCATCCCCAAAGACGGGCCATCGGCAGGGATTACCATGGCCACCACCATTACTTCGGCCTTGTTACGCATTCCTGTGCGTAAAGACATTGCCATGACGGGTGAAATTACCCTGCGTGGAAAGGTGCTTCCCATTGGTGGTTTGAAAGAAAAATTATTGGCCGCTCATCGTGGGCAAATCAGAACCATCATCATCCCGAAAGAAAACGAAAAAGACTTAAAAGATGTTCCTAAAAAGATTTTAAGTACTCTTCACATTATTTGTGCAGACCACATGGATGAAGTCTTAAAAGCCGCGCTTAAAGTGGATAGTCAGGACCGTATTTTTAAGAATAAAGATTTCAACATTGTCATGGAAGAAATCTATTCCAAAAAACCTCCCGTTGTTGAAACCAAGCCCCAAACTGAAATCGTGGCGCATTAACCATCCAAAATAACGGCGCAACCTTTTATAAAAAATGCCGAAATAATGCGGTAATCCATCATGTACCGCATTCATCCAAGATTTGGCGTGGGGTCTTCCCCCGCTTTACGACCTTTAACGGGTTTAAGAATCCCGACAGTTGCCACCACACGCCCTGCCATCAGGAAGGCCCTGCCCACCCATGTTTCCTCTTATCGCAAGGCATCGCCCCAACACTTACGACAAATCATTGATGGAGGGGAAAGTGAACCCATTGTGGAAATGAAGGACTATGATTTAGAACACCTTAACACGGGCCTGCACTCGGGAATTTTTCCTCCCGGATTTTTCGGCCTTCCAAACCCGCAAGAATGCTTTGTTAAAAAAATAAAAAGGAAAGTAAGTGGAACGCAAATTCTGAACATGCAAGCCTACCTTACTTTGCAAAGGGCTAAGTTGAAGGGTTGGGCTCAAAAATTTCTGGACCAACGAAAAACTGCCGGCATTTCTGAGCGACCAAAAATTTATTTCCTTGCCTCCGGGGATGGCCTTGAAATTGACTTGCCATGGTTTACCCTTTATTTCGACGTTTACCTGATAGATCAAAATGCCGAAGGATACGAAAAGCTCGTTCAATCCATGAGCAGGCATCATTCCGATAGGCTCAAAAATCTTCATTTCATACAGCGCAATTTCATTGTGGGAATGAAGCAAAGACTTGAACCCGGAGATTGTGAATCTTTGATTCATAATCCTGTTTCCTTACGATTTTTAAGGCCGGATGAAAATGCAGACTTGATTGTTTATCATTTTGGATTAAGGCCCGTGGCCAATTCAATAGAAGACGCTTTAAGAAACGTCCATCCTTTAACCATACCGCCCACAAGTGACCCTCTATGGGACCAGGTTTCAGGCCTGAACATGTGCTTTCAACTTAAAGCTCTTATCCAACTGGCTCAAAGCGGCGCCAGGGTTTTTGTAACCACCGACACTCTTTTGGTCACGGGAAATCCCCGTGATGGATATGATCTTCATCCCCTACTTTTTGACGCTGCTGGGAACCCCGCCCCTTCTGTAAAAACTATCCTTGGCAACCCTAAAGATGTTGGCATTGAAGAATACCCTTTTCTAGCCGTAGGACTCCCTCATGACCATGCCCATGTTGAAACACTTATTCTTTCACCGGCTGGGAAAACGTTCTATTCCCTTGTTCGGGATTTTCCTCCGGATGGTTTTGAGCTTCTTGATTGGGCAGAAATGGACAATGCCATTGGAGTCGCCGCTCAAGCCGAAGATTCTCACCAATGGTATGACCATTGCCAACAAAACCAAGGGGGCATATGCGCCACCCTCATGCCCTGGCTTGAAGGGCAAAAAGCAAAAAATGGCAAATACCCCACAGTGGAATTTTTAGGTGCCGGTGTCACCGCTGACATTCCTCTTGAAGAGATTAAAGCCCCGTTTCACCTGGTCGACTACAATGAATGCGCCTTAAAATTAGCCTACGATAAAATCAGGGGCAAAACTCACCAACAGCAGAATCTTCATGTAAAAGATTTATTGGGCGGGGCCATGTTTGAAGTCTTAAGGCGTCTGAAAGAATTTTTGAAAATTCCCCATCCATCCTTTGAACAAAGGATTCAATTTTTGTTGGAAGCAAGCCGTGTGGTTTATGAATATAGCGTTCCTCCCATTGCCGAGGAAACAAGGGCCATTGTCTCTTCGATGGTTTTAAGCCAACTAGGAACGTTTCTAAAAAGGTCTTTCATACCGGCAACGGGTCTTGCCATCCCTCAAGCGCACATACGCAACAAGGCTTTCAATATTTTTGATGGCATTTCTCTCCATAAACATTGGGAACAAGTTCTCAATTTCCTAAAACGAGGGGGTACTTTTGTTTATGTAGCTACCGATAGCATGACCACTTTCAATGAGACTCCTGTCCCGCTTCTTTACAACCCCCGAGGGAATGCCGTTACCCTTCGTAATCTCGTGGAACCACTTTCATCTACGGTTAGGGTGACCCCCATTCCCCCCTGGGTATGGGACTATACCCCTGAGGAAACTCGTATTATCGAGGCTTACGCTCTGGCTTCACCAGCAGATATTGATCTTGCCGCCATGGAAGAAGCTATCCAACAATCAATGGGGAGTGCCTGGTTAGTCCTTGCCAACCCAGATACCTTTGAAGAAATAAGTTGTGTCCTTTGCGCGATGGGGAATAACCCGGATTTGGGAAATGATTCTGATGGCCCTGCGCCCATTGGTTTTCGTGAAAGATGTCAACTAATTTTAGGCCCCCTTATGAATGTTTTGGGCCGGTTTGTTTGAATGTTTTCCAAAATTTTTTAAAGGTACTTCTTAAACCAACCCATCATCGCCTCGGCGGCGGAGGGTCTTGACAAAGCCAAGGCTTGCATCCTACGCCAACGAGCGTAAGGGATAAAAACAAAAAGATTCCCATGACAAAAATAAAAAAATCCACTTATTGACAAGAACACACACAACTGATGAAAGGAAAACTTTCTTTATGGGCACCTCTAAAAACTGTTACAGAGTGACCCTTCGAGAGCCTCAGGGTGTCCCAACTAAGCTATAGTGGACATGGTGAGGTTCTCGAACCATGAACTCGAGTTTTTAGAGGTACCCTTATGCCAATGACCCAAAAAGAGGCCCAGGAAATGGGAAAAACTGAAGAAGAACTTTGGCAAAGAACACATGCCGCCATTTTAAAAGAGATCCATCAAACTTCAAGTGATCTAAGAGCAGACCGCATAACCGCCCGTGACCTCACCAGCCAGATTGTGGCCGCCCGCAGGGATGAAGACAAAGCCGCCTTGGCCAGTGACGAAGCTGTCGCCCATGGGTTGGCTCGTTTAAGAGAACACAAATCAAATGACCTGGAATCTTTGGCCGAACAACCCTACTTTGCGCGGGTCATCACAGACGAGGAAGATCGCACCATCGAATTTAAACTGGGGACGGCCAGTTTTCCCGCCGAACGCATTATTGACTGGCGTAAAGCTCCCATCAGCAAACTTTATTATGATTATCGCGAAGGTGAAGAATTTGCGGAAACCATTCAAGGTCAGGAGCATTATGGCACCATCCGTCTAAGACGCGCCTATCAAGGTGTGGAAAATGAACTCCATCGAATTGAAACCACGCAAGGGGTCATCACCAAAACAAAAAGTGGCTGGGAAATCAAATCACAAACCCAGGCCCTTTCACGAACCGAAGATCATGATGGGCATCTTCCGCCCATTCTTTCGCT
Organism: Deltaproteobacteria bacterium GWA2_45_12; assembly: GCA_001797365.1. Taxonomy (NCBI): domain Bacteria; class Deltaproteobacteria; species Deltaproteobacteria bacterium GWA2_45_12. The sequence continues at coordinate 29,205 of MGPH01000034.1, read as the reverse complement.
GATCACTTCCGAGCAATTTGCCCTCATCACCAAAAATGCACAAAAGCCTATTGTCATTCAGGGTATTGCCGGTAGCGGCAAAACCACCGTCGCCCTGCATCGGCTGGCCTGGTTGCTTCACGAGGACAATAGCGATGCTCGCGCTAAAAATTGTTTGGTCGTCATGTTTAACCGTTCTCTTAAAGCCTATGTCGAAACCACTCTGCCTGAACTTAAAATCCCCGGCGTTCAAATTCGCACCTTTTCACAATGGATTGGTGAACTGACCACGGACCTTTTAGGCCCGCGACCCGTGGGATCGTTTGAAAAAAGTCGTGAGCTGGAACTTTTTAAATCATCCCGTCAGTGTTTAAAACTTCTTTTGGAATATATTTCAAAAAACCCCCATCAAGAAAACAAAAGTTTCATTGACGACCTGTTTGGTTTTTATGCGAGCTTGGTTAAACAAGACATTCTCTGGCGACGATGGAATTTGGTGCAATCCCAACTCAAGGAACAGGTGGAGAAAAAAATCTGTGATCATCAAGATGATGCCCTGCTCCTTCATTTGATTTATGCCGAACACGGTTATTACCCTGGCAAATCATCCAAAAGCCTGGGCATGTGTGACCATATTGTCATCGATGAAGCCCAAGACTTCGGCAGTGTTGAAATTCGCGCCCTCTTAAATGCGTTGGATGTTGATCGCACTGTCACCATTGTGGGGGATATGGCCCAAAAAATTGTGGTGGGAAGGGATTTTGGCGGATGGGATGAACTCTTAAAAGACGCCGGATTCACGGATACCATGCCCATTTCGCTGACAGTTTCTTTTCGTTCGACAAAAGAGATCATGGAAATTGCCGAACATTTGCGCGGGCAAAAATTTTCTGAAAAAGAAAACACGTCTTCGGGCCGTCGCGGAGCCATCCCCACCTTTCAACGCGTTGAAAACCCGACCTTGCTCGCACAACGTGTCAGCCAGTGGATTGACGCCAGGAACAAGGACAGTGCCAAGGCGCTCTCCGCCATCATTTGCCGCTGGCCAAAGCAGGCAGTGCAATTGGTGGAAGATTTGCGCAAACTGGGTTTTAATTCTGTGCGTTTGGGACACCGGGAAAAATTTGATTTCTCCCCCGGCATTACCGTGACCAATGTGCATCAGGTAAAAGGTCTTGAGTTCCGAAATGTTTTGATTGTGGAGCCTTCCGAAGAAAATTACAAAGCCGCAAGTGAGGAAGAACAAAACCTGCTGTATGTGGCTGTGACACGTGCTGAGGAGCGGCTGGATTTTATCGGCGTTCAGAAACCAAGCTCTTTATTGCCACCGCTGACCCGTCCATAAAACAGACGCCGACCGTCTCGTTTTCGGACGGTTGAAAAAAACCAACCATTACTTTTCAACTATTTATCTCTGGCATTGAAATTGCTTAGCCATGGGCTGGAGGTTTTTATGCTTATTCCCCACCACGGAGGATACCGCAAGTTGCGCAGCTTTCAATGCGCACAAGCCGTTTACGATGCCACCGTTCTTTTTTGTAAGCGTTTCATTAACAAATTTTCGCGGACGCACGACCAAATGGTCCAAGCCGCACGGAGCGGCGTGCAAAATATAGCCGAGGGCAGCATGGCTTCGGCAACTTCGAAAAAAACCGAACTTAAATTAACCAATGTCGCCCGCGCCAGCCTGGAGGAGCTCTTGCTCGACTACGAAGACTTCTTGCGCCAACAGCGCCTACCCCTTTGGCCAAAAGATTCGCCCAAAGCGCTGGTCGTCCGACAAAAGCTTCGGTCAGACCTGTCGGACCTGTCAGACGCGTCGGACGAGTCAGACATGTCCGACCCCGAACATGCGGCCAACACACTTATTTGCTTAATACACCAAGCCAGTTATTTATTGGGGCGACAATTACGCACTTTAGAAGAACAATTTTTAAAAGAAGGCGGGTTTACAGAAAAGCTTTACAAAGTAAGAAGCCGCTTAAGGTAATTGCGCTTTAATTTTTTCATAATGCGCCACGGTGTCGCAAATAATATCCCGTACCGACTTCACCTTGTCGATCAAGCCCACACCCTGGCCCGCAGAGTAAACGGTCTTGTAAGAAGCCTTTGACTTGGGGTTTCCAAAAAGAGAGCGCGCCGCGCGGGAAAGGGCGATCCATTTTTTAATCTTTGGGCTTTTAGAAGCGATCTCCTCAATCAAGCTTTTATCCAGGTCAAGTTTCTGAAGCGCGGGCGTCAAAATGAAATTTCCCGGGAATCCATCCACCTTGTCGGTGCTGATAATATCTTCGCAACGGGCGGAGACAATCGTCTGCTTGTAAGCCTCATCCACCTCGGCCTCAAAGCTGGCAATAAAACGCGTTCCCATGTAAATGGCCGAGGCTCCAAGCCCAAACGCAGCCACCATCCCAGCCCCGTCCACAATGCTCCCCGCGGCTACTACCGGTAATTTTGTTTCGCGAACCAAATAGGGAATCAGCGCAAACGCCGAAATATCCCCCGCATGCCCACCGGCACCACTCCCCACGGCAATCAGCCCATCCGCCCCGCTGTCAGCCACTTTTTTCGCGTGCTCCAAATTGACGACATCGCAATACACTCTCGTCCCCGTCTGATGGGCGAGCTTGATGATTTCCTTGGGGCTCCCCAGCGAAGTGATCAAGAGAGGGACTTTTTCTTCGAGACACACATCCATTTGCTCGCTTTGAAACTTGTTTGATTTCTGAACGATGATGTTCACGCCAAAAGGGCCATCCGTCGATTTCTTGATTTGCTGAACCGCTTTCCTAAACTCCGTAGTGGGCCGGTAATTTAGCGCAGGAAAAGACCCCACCCCTCCAGCATTGCAAACAGCCGTCACCAGTTTGGTGGTGCTTACCAAAAACATGGGGGCCGCGATAATGGGGTATTTAACGTTAAATTGTTTTGTGAATGCTGTTTCGATTTTGATTTTTTTTTGGGTCATGGAAAAATTTATTCAGGAACCGATGCCAACCTCGGCACAAGCTGCCTTAAAACAGGGGCCACGAAATCACCAACAAATACTGAAGAACCATCCAATAAAGGACCGTTATAAATTTGGCTAAATGACACCCAAGGGACCGCCCCTTCTACTCTGCGATCCGCATTTTGAAAAATCAAAACGACACGCGAACTTCTATCGGGGCTTTCAAACTCACCTCCAACTAAAACATATGGTTTGTCCCCCAGGATAATCGCCGTGCCCTTCAGCAACCACATGCCACGTATCTGTACCTACAGGTTCTCCAAATGAAACAGGATTCCATGTGCCACCCAAAGGTTTTCTCATAGCTACAAGCCGCTCAAAATCTTCACGCAATTGTTGTGCCGATGGAAGACCACGAGGATTTCTGAATACCTTATGCTTGGGAAGAAGGGGAATATGGGGCAGCCCATGAAGGGTAGGCCGAGCCGCATTTAAATATCTAACCAAAGGTGTATAAGGCATAAGGCCACGACTTATCGGGTGTATCTTATTTGTCAATAATTTATTAGAAACTTGTCATCAATCCTCTAGTTCCCATGCCCCATTTTTCAACACAAACCGGCGAATCGCCTCTACACAATTTTACAGATTTTGAGTGTCAATATTTTTGATCAATGGTATGCCCCCAGGGCAAGCCCTGGACCCAAGATTCCGTGGCAAGGCGCGCATCCTGCGCCAACGAGCGTAGGGGATAAAAAGCTCATCCAGCTTGTATTTGCGGGCGATTTTGATTCTAAGCGGCTAAAATTATTATTGATTTAGAATCAACCCTTGACTAAAAAATAGATTGGCGGACAATAATTCTCCAGCAGGAAATAGTTTATTTTTAACTTTAGGAAAAGAGGTATGTTTATGCAATCTACCAAAGAATTATTGGATGGTGGGAATAAGATGGTCCTTATTGTTGACGATGAGGATGATGTCCGTCTATTGTTACGCAAAACCTTAACAAAAAAAGGGTATCAAGTTCAAGAGGCGGCTTCCGTGGAAAAGGCTTTGGAATTTGTAAAGCAAAAGGTTCCTCATCTTATTATTTTGGATTTGGGTTTCAAAAAGGCCAGTGGGTTGGCCTTGCTTGAAAATATTAAAGACTATGTTGGTGAAGGAAAAGAGCCCCCTCCCATTGTGGTTTTAAGTGGCTATAGCGACCCCGAGGTTGTGAATTTCGCTTCCGAGCTTGGTGCTGAAAGTTTTATTGAAAAACCTTTTGATGTCACGCAGGTGGTGTCACAAGTGCAAGAATTACTTCATTGAATACAAAAGTTCTCATTATTGATGACGAAGAAGATTTGGCCCGCATTACCTCCAAGTGGATTCGGTCGGGGGGGTATGATGTTGTCTGCTACCATGAGGGGAAAGGGGCTGTTGAAAAAGTCAAGGAACTCAAGCCCCATCTTATTTTACTCGATGTGATCTTGCCCGATATTTCCGGTATTGAAATATGCAAGGTACTTCAACAAGACAAACAACTTAAAGAAATCCCCATTCTCTTTTTTACTTCATCCCGGCCTGGTGAAACAGAAAATTTGGAAAGTTTGGGAGCTCAGGGTGTTGTCTACAAGCCCTACGAACCACACGACTTGCTCAAAACCATCAAGCAGACGCTGACAAATTTTGCGGAAATGTGATTGAAAAAGTAGAGCCATTCCCAGGTTGACTTTGAACAGTAATTTTTCCACGATGTTGTTCAAGAATAAGCCGGCAAACGGCAAGTCCTATTCCAGAGCCGCCTGTTTTCCAGATGCCACGGGTGATGGCCTGATTGAACATTTCAAAAATCCTGTTCTGATCTTCCTTATCTATCCCGATTCCGTTATCTTTGACCTCGATACAAAGGATGCCGTCGGTTTTTTTAAGTGAAATAATAATTTTGCCACCACTTTCAGTGAACTTGATGGCGTTACTTAGCAGATTGAGGATGACCTGTTTGAGCCTGTCTTCATCGCAGGAACTAAAAAGAGGTGTTTGTGGCAAAATTGTTTCCAGGATCAATCCCTTTTCAAGGATGGCATGCTTCATCGATTGACAAGCCTCATTGACGAGTTCGTTTAAATTAATGTTGGCAAAATCCATTTCCATCTTGCCGGCTTCCAATCGCGTGTAATCCAAAACGTTACTGATAAGACGTGCCAAACGGTCGATGTTTTTCTGGGCGATTAAAAGGGTTTCGCGTTGTTCATCATTAACAGGGCCATCAATGCCGGCCAAAAGCATATCGATACCTGCTTTCATGGAAGAAAGAGGGGTTCTCAATTCATGGGAGACCATCGAAACAAAGGATGATTTTAATTGATTGGCCCTTTTTAAATCCTCATTGGCTTTTTTAACTTTTTCTTCGGCATTTTTTCTTTCGGTAATGTCGATGATGGAGCTTAGGACAAAAACGCCTTCTTCAGTGACCAAAGGCTTCAGCCCTATTTCTACCGGAAATTCTGTGCCATCTTTTCGTTTACCGAACAAATCACGGCCGGCCCCCATCTGACGATCTTGCGGTTCCTGCATGAATTGACTGCGGTAATGAACATGATTTGAATGAAACCTTTGCGGGACAAGGGTTTCAATTGATTGCCCCGCCAGTTCATTCTGGGAATACAGGAACATTTTTTCAATCTGGGTGTTCATGAGAACGATTTTACCGGTATGATCAACCATGATTAATCCGTTGGGTGCGGCCTGGAAGGTAAGACGGAACTTTTCTTCGCTCTTTTTAAGTTCTTCGGTGCGCAATTTTACTCTTAGATCCAATTCGTCTTTTATCTTTCTGAGATCTTCATGGGCTTGTTCCGTTTTTTTCTTTTCAATTAAGACATCTTCAACAACACTTAAGGCGGCCTGACGTGACTTGATGAGTTGTTCATTCCTTTCTTTAAGTTCCTGGGTTCTTTTTGCCACCTTCTCTTCCAGATTAAACTGAATATTCATGAGCTGTTCGGCCATGATTCTAAGCGATTCGGCCATTTTTTTCATTTCCGGACCCGAGACATCTTCCCATAAATTTGTGATTGCTTCGAAATTACCATTGCGGATTTGCTCAATGGCCGTCTGCAATAATTTAATCGATTTGCAAACGGGGTTAAGCAGGTACAAATTCAAGCTGGTGATGATGACGATTAAAGCGATGGTAAGGGCAACCCACCTGTACTTGTCATTTATGGGAAAATAATAATCGGCCATAAGCCAGGATATGCCAAAGAGGATGGGAATGGTGATCAAGAAAACCAGAATAAATCGTATGCGCAAAGACATCATGGTTATGATTCAATTTTATAAGGTTCGGGTTGATTGAATTTTCGACAAAGATCGTTGACTTCGGCTTTTAATTCGAGAATACGCTCTTCGCGGCCCATCATGGCCAGGTTGAATCGTTCCAGTTCGCGGTTGGCACTGTCGAGTTCGAAGGCTTTCTTGTTGGCTTCCTCGGCTATTTTTTGAAGTTTCAGGTTTATTTTTTCAAAATGGGCAGGGGTGGGAATGGCCATGGCCTTTGGTAACAAGGGCCATAAAATAATGGCCGTTGTCAACGAAACGAGGGCGGTAAAAGCCTTGACCAGACCCTCAATGCGATAGGCAGCGCTCCATGTTGTCCACACATCCATGATATGAGTTGTGCCGCAGGCAAGAATGAAAATGGCAAAGAGGAGAAAGATTAAACGAAAAGGAATGTCCTTACGTTTAACGAGAAAGCAAACAAGGGCAAGGGGGATGGAATAGTAGGCCAAAAAAATGACAACATCGGAGATAACGTGCAGCCATAAGATTTCAGGCTCCCAAAAATAGCAATGCCCGTGAGGCATGAAATCACCCTGAAAAATATTTTTGAAGAAAGAAATCATAAATTCTCCAAAGCAAATATGAACTTTTTAAGACTATGAACCCATCCGCCAAGAGCTGTCAAGAGGAGGTGTTTCATTTAAGAAAAATCCTATTGTCATAACCTTTTTAAAGATTTACTCATCATTTTTTTATCCCATGCCGAGGTGGCGGAACTGGCAGACGCGCTGGACTTAGAATCCAGTAGGGTAACCTGTGCGGGTTCAATTCCCGCCCTCGGCACATATCGAATGCGGAATGCGGATTTCGGAATGCGGAATCAAGAGTCAAAATTTTTTTGAGTGTGGCTGCTTTCTTCACCTAGTCCGAAGATGGGCCTTCTTCACCTTCATCATAATGGAACCCGGGTTTCTTTTTGGGATCGTGGGGTTTTTCTTCGTGGGCGATTGCTTTTTTGGCGTTGATCTCGATGTTTTTGATGATGTCGTTCTTTCTGGAATTCACCGTTTCTTTTGTGCCCGAAAGGATTTCGGCTTCACGGTCTTTTTTTAAGTTCTTATCATTCATAAAAGCCTCCTCGTTTCAAATGAAGCTCCCTTATTTTGAAGATGGCAAGCTAAATTTATTTGTGGTTTAAGAGGTTTATGACCACTCCTTTCCAAGACCTGTTGCCAAACCGGATCTGTGATGCTCTTAGCCATCAGGGGTATCAACCTACCGGGCAACTTTTTCAGCTTAACAGCTACGAAAACCGTGTTTATCAGGTTCATCTCGAAGGAAATGTTTCTCCCCTTATTGCCAAATTTTATCGTCCTGGCCGCTGGAAGGAAGAAACCCTTGTTGATGAACATAAAGTGCTTATAGCCTTGGCCGAAGCCGAGGTTCCAGTGGTGCGGCCCGTAAGCTTGGCCCAATCAAAGGGTTTCCCAAGTTTGGGTTTTGATGGGCCTTATTATTATTGTTTGTATCCGAAGTTTGGGGGGCATGAACAAGCCGAGCTTTCGAATGAAAATCTCCGGTGGCTCGGGCGTCTGTTGGGGCGCTTGCATAATATTACTCATTCCTTAAATGTGAAAAATAGACTCCATCTTACTGCAGAAACCTATGGTTGGCGCTCTTTGGATTCTATTTTGGACAAACCCCATGCCCCTGAAAGTTTGCGGGACTCCCTTGAAGATGTCATTTCCCAATGTTTAGAAAAAATAGAGCCGCTTTTCACGCAGGACTGGAAACCCTTTGCCGTGCATGGCGATTGCCATTTTGGAAACATTTTGTGGAACAAGGATGGCCCCACACTCGTTGACTTTGACGACATGGTGGTGGCGCCCGCGATTCAAGACATCTGGATGTTGTTTTTTGGCGACGAAGACGAACAGCGGGAACAGAAGAAGAATTTTTTTGAAGGTTATGAGATGTTCCGCTCTTTCGACCATGCTTCTTTCATCCTGACGGAACCCCTTCGCACGCTTCGTATGATCCGCCATGCCGCGTGGATCGGCGAGCGCTTTGAGGAGGAGATCTTCAAACGCGCTTTTCCTTACTATGCGGAGACGAGGTATTGGCAGGATTTTCTGCTTTCGATAAAGGAGCAGTATTCTTCCCTCCGCTCTTTTTAAATCCATTTAAAAATTTTATTATAAATTAACTTTATGATTTTATTATATTAAAATAATGTATTTACAAAGTAAATATATTAAGTAATATAGATACTCTGATGAGAACGATCCAAGAAAATTTTAAAAATATTTTTGGTCAATTAAATGAGTTTATCGATGCCTTCAATGAAGAGGCCCATGGAATGGGGTCTCCCTCGATTCCAAAGCAGACGGTTCAGATCGTAGGGCAAACGGCCTTGCTTTTGGCTGATTTACCCTTTCCGGTGACGGCCACTATGGACTTGGATGTGGTTTCTCCCTTAAATTATATCGTGCAGAAAAGATTATCAGAGCTTCTCTTGAATGAAGGCATGCGGTTAGAAAATGACGGGCATCTTATTTGGATGCCGCAAGAAACATTGTATCAAAAGATTCTGGATTTTCCATCGGTAGAGGTTTTTATTGCCTTACCCGAAGCGGTCATGGCTTCGAAATTGAAATTTCATAGGCTTAAAGACCAAAAACTTATTCAGACCTATTTGAAATTCTTCCCGGAAAAAGAAGAAGAGATCCGAATCCAATCAAAAAAATAAGACCATGAATCCAACAACTCAACATGTGCTCGAAAGATTGAATTATGAAAAGGTTCTCTTGACCTCGGGTGTGATTCCTCGCCGGAAGAGGGTCACACTCGATGAGATATTCAATGCCGCCTTAGAGGAGCCGCGCATTTATGAGGTTCTCCCAGCGATCCTCATGTATAGGCCGCAGGTCATCCATCGGCAGGATCGTGACCGTAAAAAATATCCGGAATTGGCAAAAGCGATGAAGAACTTTTTCAATCCCGAAAAATTACCTCAAAGTTTTTATGGCGTGGACATGCAGGACTGTTTGAAAACGGCGCTTCGTTATAGGCAGTTTCTAAGCGAGAATGCATCCAAACGAAAATCCCGCACTTTAACCCTGCGTTTGGGCATAGAAGACCTGGAAAGGTTGAAAAGGCTGACTCAGAGGCTGCATACCAAGGGGGTCTCCGAGACAATCCGTCTGCTAGCGAGGGAAAAAGAAGGGGCTTCCTCTTAAAAAAGAGTGGAAGTTTTCCTTGGGTTTCGCCACAATTTTTTAGGATTTGTAAAATTATGGTCACTGAGCGGAGTCGAAGTGATGGCCCCTCGACTCCGCTCGGGGACCTAGCCTATGGCCCTCTCCCCGCAAAAATTCCGTAAGCAACTCCTTTGTTGGTATCAATCCCAAAAGCGGGATCTTCCTTGGAGAAAATTTAAGGATCCTTATGCCATCTGGCTTTCCGAAATCATGCTTCAGCAGACGACGGTGGCGACAGTGATTCCCTATTACAACCGTTTTTTAAGGAAATTTCCGACTTTAAAATCCGTGGCCCAAGCTCCCATCGAAGAACTCCTCAAATTATGGGCGGGTCTGGGATATTATCGTCGTATTCGTCACTTTCATGAGTCAGCCCAAAAGATTTTTCATCAGCATGACGGAAAAATTCCATCCACAAAAGAGGCACTAAAAAATTTGAAGGGGCTTGGGGAATATACGGCCTCTGCTATTGCCAGCATTGCTTTTGGTGAGCCTGTAGCGGTGGTTGACGGAAATGTCATTCGTGTCATGGCTCGTTTGTTTGCCATTCATGAAAGTGTGGATTCCTTAAATGTACAGAAAAATATTGCGATCAAGGCCCAGAAACTTCTAGATAAAAATAATCCGGGAGATTTTAACCAGGCCATGATGGAGCTGGGGGCCACGGTATGTACCCCTTCCAATCCCAAATGTCTTTTATGCCCCGTATTGAAGGGGTGTGCCGCTTTTAAAGAAGGCAGGCCAGAGAGTTATCCTGTTAAAGGGAAAAAGATGGCTTATGTTAAGGAACATTCGATGGCTCTGGTTGTTGAACATGAAGGATGTTTTTTAATGCGGCAACGTACCAAGAAGGAAATTATGGAAGGTTTGTGGGAAGTCCCCACGCAGGTTTGTGAGGGGGCTCCGTCTTTGAAGGCGGTAAAGCAATGGATAGAAGACTTAAACCTTCCACTCAATTTTGAACCAGCACTGATGCGGCCCGTGTCCCATGCCATTATGAATAGACGCATGCAGATCAGACCATTTAAACTTGTTTTGTCAAACCGCCCCAAAAATCTTGTCAAAGATTGGCATTGGGTTTCTGTATGGCAGAAAAACGAGTTACCCCTTTCTACGGTGACCAAAAAGATTTTAAAAGACATTTAGATTTTTTTTAAAACAGATATTGACACACCGAGCGCCGTTTTTTAGCTTTTCTTGTCTGTTTAAAATATATGGAAGTCTTTCAACCAAAAAAAGAGGTTTTGTCCAAAGAAGGGTTTCTTGGGTTTTCCCATCCAGGGAAAGAGTTCAGGTTTGATCGGGTGCGTCTTATTTCAGAGCTTTTGGCTTTGGGACATTCCAAAATAACCCAGTCTATTGCCGAGCTTGTGGCCACGGAGGTTGAAAAAGAAATTTCACGATGCAAGATCGAGTTTTTATCTTTGGAATTGGTGAGTGAATTGGTGGCCTTTCAACTTCATGAACTGGGGCTTGTTCGTTTAAAAAATAGTCCGGTCCTCCATGCGGCTCAAAACGAAAACAACCCCTTTCCCGAAAAAGACGAATCCTTAAACCCCGATCTCTTGGCGGTGATGGCCTTGCAAAAAGAAAGTGTGCAAATGGCCCCTGAAAAAGCGCCATTAAAATCTGTGCGTATTGTGCCCGAATTTGGTGAAGAGGGGACCCAGTATCTTTTACAGCACGTTTTGTTGGCTAACGGGCAGAACGCGGTGCGTGAAACCGTGCAGGAATGTTTTTTGCGTGTGGCTCGGTGTGTTGCTGAAGGAGAAGCCCGTTATCAGCCGATCTCTGTGTTACAGGAAATAGAAGACAAGTTCTATGCGATGATGGCAAGGGGAGAGTTCTTGCCAGAGATAAGCGTTCTTCAAAATGCGGGGAAGCCGGGAAGTATTCTTATTTCGTCTTTTAGTTTTTCAGTGGATAATTCCATTGATTCTGTTTTTGAAACGATGAAGGAAGCGGCCTTTGTCCATCAAAATGGAGGAATGTGCAGTTTTAATTTTTCACAGCTTTATCCCAAAGAAAATGGCTTGTCTCCCCAAGGGTTTTTGAACATTTATCATTCTGTTACCAGCTCATTTTTTAACAAACATCCTGTTTCTGCTGCTTTTTTGCCGGTGGATCATCCCGATATTGTCGAACTTGTTAAAGCAGTCTCTCAAAAACATTCCACAAATTTGAGACTAACAGTGGGGCTTCAAGATTCTTTTTTTCAAGAGTTAAATCGTGATGGCCCTTGGCCCCTGGTTCATTCCCAGTCAGGCAAACCGGTTAAAATGACAAAAGCCAGGGATCTTTTAGCCGTGTTTGTTGATGCCATCTTATCCGGAGCAAAATTAGATTTTGTTTTTATGGATAAGTTTAACTCTCTAAACCCCGTTGCTTCTTTTGGTTCTTACCAAACCGTGGGCGTAGAGGGGGATGTCCCCTTGCTTCATCATGAAGCTGTTCCTTGTGGAGCCATTAATCTTTCAAAATTTGTATTAGAAGGCCAGTTTTCTTGGGATGCTTTGGCGGAAACTTTGTTTTTGGGAATCAGATTTATGGATAATATTTTGGAAGTGGCTTCCTATCCGCGGCCAGAGTTTAAAAACACAGCTTCTGCTTTCAGAAAAATTTCTTTGGGACTTGCCGGCTTTGCCGATGTGTTCTCAGGTCTGGATATCCCTTACGATTCCCAGGAAGCCGTTGATTTGGCAAGCCAGATCATGTCTTTTGTACAACGTAAATCACAGGAAGCTTCTGTCAGATTAGCCAGTCACAGGGGCGTTTTCCAAAAATTTACGGATTCATGGTATGTGCATCATGGGCTTAAGCGGCGTCACAGTTTGATTACCAATCTTTTTTGCACGGATGCACTGGCCTCCATTTGGGGATGCACTCCCGGTTTGGAAGCTCAAGTGCCTATGGCTTCTCTTCAAGGGCAGTTGGCCTTGCAAGCGGCTGTTGAAGAGCATGTGGAAGGGTTGGTGTATAAAAAAATTCTTTTTGATGAAAGTACAAAACCGGAAGACCTTGTTTTTGCCTTGTTGCAGGCCCATCGTTATGGCTTGCGGCATTTGTGTTTTGCCAAGCAGGAAACTCAAAAATGGTTTGTTCGTTCGATAAAGAAAATTGTGGATGACCAAATGGGCTTTTCAAAAGAATATTCCTACTTTGATGTCCCCGAAGATGGAACTTATTAATTTGGTCTTAGCACGAAGACGACTTCGTCGGGATAAACATAGCCCAAAACCTCACGAGCTTTGTGCTCCAGGTTTTTTTTGTCATGAAGGGACGTTATTTCCTGAGTGAGTTTGAGGTTTTCTTCAAGGATGGATTTGTTTTTCTCCTCTAAGGTTGTTTTTCTCTGCCTTAATTCCATCAAACGGCTTAAACCATCCTCACTTCCAAAGGTTGCAGACATAAATCCGCAAAAAATGACCACAGCCAAAATATAAAAAATAAGATTCGAATCTTTTTTGCTGATGAGTTTCAATTTTTCCTGCCTGCAAAATAAAGAGAGTATAAGCTAAAAAATACTTAATAATATACAGGTGGTTATAGGGAAATAAAAGAGAAACTTCAAAAAATTGAAAAATACATCCTTGGAGAACCTTAAGGCACGCCGCTTTTTGTAAGGGCAATTCATGAATTGCCCTTATTACAACAATTCCGTCTGTCCTTTATTAATAAAGGGTACCTGCAAATGTTCAAAAGCCAGCCTTGTGGCTGTGCGTCCCCGAGGGCCACGGTTGACAAAACCCTGCTGAATCAAAAAAGGTTCATAAACATCTTCGATCGTGTCTCTTTCTTCATTAATGGCGGAAGCGATCGCCTCCACGCCTACGGGCCCCCCATCAAATTTCTGGATGATCGTTCTTAAAATCTTTCGGTCCATGGCATCAAAACCTTGTTTGTCCACCTCGAGCATTTCAAGGGCCTGGGAGGCAATGGGGGAAGAGATGATTCCTTTCCCTTTCACTTGAGCAAAATCACGCACGCGACGTAGTAAACGATTGGCGATGCGGGGTGTGCCACGTGAGCGCTTGGCGATTTCACGGGTCCCTTCGTTTTCCATGGGAACTTCCAAGATATTTGCTGAGCGTCGGAGAATTTGTTCCAAATCTTTCGGGTTATAAAAATCCAAGCGCTCCACAATCCCAAACCGGTCGCGAAGAGGGGATGTGAGTAAGCCTGCGCGCGTTGTGGCTCCCACCAAGGTAAATCGAGGGATATCCAGTTTGATGGAGCGGGCAGAAGGTCCCTGACCGATCAGGATATCCAATTTAAAATCTTCCATGGCCGGGTAGAGGATTTCTTCCACCATCGGGTTTAAACGATGGATTTCGTCGATGAATAAAACCGAATTGGGTTCAAGATTGGTGAGGATGGCCGCCAGATCGCCGGCCCTTTCAATCACGGGGCCGGAGGTTGACTTGATCGGCGCTTCCATCGCATTGGCAATAATATTGGCCAGCGACGTTTTTCCCAATCCCGGAGGCCCGCAGAAAAGGCAGTGATCCAGAGTCTCTTTGCGCTGCCGGGCGGCTTGGATGAAAATTTTTAATTTTTCTTTGATATTGGCCTGGCCGACAAATTCATCCAAACTTTTTGGGCGCAGTGAGAGATCGAGATGCAGCTCGTCATCTAATGTGTTGGGAATGATATTTGAATTTTCTCTGTTGATCATGATTCTTTCTCGTTCCCACGCTCCTGCGTGGGAACGCAAGTTCCCGACGCTCCTGCGTCATCCCCATCCCCTACATCTTCGACAATTCTCCTAAAGACACTCTCAGCAATTCTTCCACTCTCGCCCCCGCATGGTGCTTCACCTTCCCCAAAGCTTGCTCCGCAATATTCCGCTGATACCCCAAATTCATCAACGCCGAGAGCGCTTCATCATAAGTTTTTCCAGGAGAAACGTGCCCTTTCCCAAAAGAAGTCACATCCAGCTTAATCGTATCCGCCATTTTAAAAACCTTATCTTTGAGCTCCACAATCAGTCTCTCCGCCGTTTTCTTGCCAATGCCGCTGATGCCCGTGAGCTTGGCCAAGTTCTCGTCGATCAACGCCTGGATCAATTCAAAACTGGTAAGCCCCGAGAGCACCTGCATGGCGAGCTTTGGCCCAATGCCGCTGACACTGAGCAAATTTTTAAAAAGATGCTTCTCACTGGAATCTAAAAATCCAAAAAGGACGAAGCTTGTCTCGGTGATGTGTGTGTGGATGAGAAGTGCGACTCCTTCTCCGAGTTCCGGTAATTTCTGAAAACAAGTTTTCGAAACAAACACCTCATAGCCCACGCCATTCACGTTGATGATGAGTCCTTCGAGGTTTTTTTGGGAAATCTTTCCTTCAAGCTGGGCAATCATGCGGGCTAGTCTAGCACCCAAGCCTTGGGCGGCAAGGGGAAATTTTGGGAGCAACCTTAGGAAGTAAAAGGCGATAAAGACCCTACAAAATTATGTTTCCCCTTGTCAGAAATTCGAATGCCCTGCCTTTTACTCATTTCGTGCCCGTGCGAGTTGGACCTCGTTCTTTAGCCACTGGACTTAGAAGAACCGTTGCGTCTTCTCCGTTTGGCAAGCCTCTATCCTGCCCGGTTTCTGTAAAAGCAGTGCCCTTTGGAGAGTCTCCGCTTAGCGGAGCTCGTCCTTATGCTGTTGGTTTGCCTGGGGAACAGCAGCAATTGGAAAACTTAGGGGTGATCATGGGAGGAAGTCTTATTGCTGGAGAAGAAAGGGGATGGGTTCATCCTGCTTTAAAAAGTCATGATATGGTTTTTATGAATGATGGAGTGAATCAGTCTATTACCTCCAGTGGCCCACAGCGTTTATCCCGAGATGATCTAACCGCTCGGGGATTCACCGATCCCGATGCCATTTTGGCGGCCACGGGAGGGTACAAAGACATTGTGGATGCGGCTTTCCTCGTTAAAAGCCGTACAGATGCAGTGCCTTCGATGGAACTTTTGCTGATCCTAGCTCATTGTCAACAGAGCGTCTTGCCTATTAATGATAAGTCCCAGGCTAATTGGCTCAAGGAAGCTGTCATTTTACTTCAAAAAGGAGTCCCCCTTGGACATCTGAGAGGAGTTATATTCCGTGGCGGTTTTGAGCATGTAATGGAAGCTGGAATTTCGAGTGAGTTTTATGCCTTTGTGGATGCCCTCCAAAGTCATATCAGTGGTAATCGTCGGGAGCATTGGATGAAGGTATTTGATGTCCTGCAGAGAATGATCATCGATATCAACCGGTTGATACAGTCAGATTATCTGACCGCAGATAAAAAAATTAGCTACCAGGATGTGGTAGGCCTGATGCAAGGGCTTAAAGAAGCTCAAGTTGGGAAAGACCATTGGCCCCTCGTGATTTCTTATCTTTGGAGTCAATACACTGTGAGTGAGGTTTCTTGTCCCCAAGTAGGAGAGTCCCTCCATCCGTTTGATCTCTCCCTTGTCTTGGAGGCTATCCTCCTCCAAAGAGAAACGAGGAATCCCTTCGAAATTATTTTTCGTCGATTGAGTTTGAGTAAGGAGTTTGGAGTAGAAATTGCCGATGCGGTTCTCAATTTTAATTTATCTTTGGAGCATGATCGCGGTTTGGCTTCAAAAATGCGGGAAAAGGGAATTGAAGCTGTGGTAGAAGACCCAAATCTTACCCAGGAGAGTCCAGAGAGTAAAACTCAGGACAAGGCCCCTTCCCCCGAAATTCCGCCTTTGATATTGGATCTTCGTGCCGATGGCAGAAAATTGGATTGGGCGAGACATCGTAAATTTTTCTATCAGGACAAGGGGGACCACGTTGTTGTTGAATTTATTCTTGATGAAACGTCGCTTGTGATTGATGAGATTCAATACGATCCGGATAATATTCCTGGTTGGCAACAACAATCTCTTCAATGGGTTGAGGGTTTAGCGAAAGGGAGGGGTTACAAGCGAATCTTTTTAAACACGCCGTTCAATCTTTTTGGTCGCTTACTTCCTCGAGGTTCCGTTAAAAACCTCGATCGCGTTTATCGCCAAGTGCCTCAGGCAGAAGGCTGGAAACTTGTATGTGAAGACAGTTTACCGGATAGGATTCGTGGTGGTGGATCTTTAAGAGGTCGATATTATTGGGTGAAGGATTTGGTTGGGTAATGATTCTTTTAAAAATTTATTTTTGACACTCCCCTCCAAAGAGAGTAAATTTAAATTAAATTTAAATTGCCTATGAAATCCGATTTTAACCAAGATATCATCCCCGTTACCGAGCTTATGCATGAGGCGGGTAAGGTGATTAAGAAGATACGGCAGACACGAAGGCCGGTTCTAATCACTCAAAATGGCCGTGCGGCTATGGTTTGCATGGACGTTGAAGAATATCAGCAACAGATGAAGAAGTTGGAGTTCATTGACGCCATCCTTTTGGGCGAAAAAGCCTTCTCCCAGGGCGATTTTTTGGAATGGAAGGATTTCGAGGCTAAGTTTGATAAAATCTGATGAAGAGAAAAGTCCTCCTTTCAAATCCTGCACAAAAAGACATCGAACAGATCATCCGGTATGTTCGCCTGGACAAAGCCTTGGCTGCAGAGAAACTGAAAGCCTTGTTCAAAAATAAAATCAAATCCCTTGAAAATTTTGCAGAAAGGGGCCGAAAGGTTCCAGAACTTAAAGGAACCTTGTTTGCAGATTACCGGGAGCTCATCGTAAATCCCTGCCGGATCGTTTACAAAATCCATCAAAAAGAAGTTCGAATTCTGAGAGTGTTGCACTCCAAAAGAATTTTCAGATTGTTTTCGTAATGTTCGATCACCCATTTTTAGATTTTTCCTGCATCGGCCTTCCATTTGTTTTTCCGATCTATACCTCGGAAAAACATTGAAAACTTATAATATCCTGTTATTATTTGATTTATGGACAGGATTTTCCCAAAAAATCTCACTGAAAACCTTAAAAATTCCCATGGTTTAATCCAGGTTCTTACGGGTTCCAGGCAAGTGGGGAAAACAACGGCGGTGTCTCGTTTTTTTGATCCGGCCACTACCCTTTACGCGAGCGCTGATTTGCCCACGCCTCCTACAACTGATTTTATTGTTCAGCAATGGACAAAGGCCCGCGAAATATCTTCCTCGGAAAGGACGCTCGTTCTTGATGAAGTGCAAAAAATTCCGCGTTGGTCGGAAGTCGTTAAAAAGATGTGGGATGAGGACAAAAGAAACCAAACGATGCTTCGTGTTTGTCTTTTGGGGAGTTCTGCTATTTTGATTGAAAAAGGTTTGTCCGAGAGCTTGACGGGGCGTTTTGAAATGAATTTTTTTCCTCATTGGACTTATGAAGAATGCCACAAAGTGTTTCGGGCAAGCCTTGAGGATTATGTCTGGATGGGAGGCTATCCGAAGGCCTATGATTTTGCCAAGGATCCCGAACGCCTCGACCATTACCTTCAAAACAGTATCATTGAGCCCTCGTTGGGGCGCGATATTTTGTCACTGCATGCTGTGGATAAACCGGCTCTCCTTCGGCAATTATTTTGGTATGTGTCCCGCTTGCCGGCGCATATCGTCAGTTTTCAAAAAATTTTGGATCATCTTCAGGGAAATGGGAATACGGCTACCTTGGTTCACTATGCGGAGCTTCTTTCCCAGGCCTTTCTTGTTTGCCCCATCTACAAATATTCCATCCAACCTCACCGAACCAAAAAATCGCTCCCCAAATGGCTTCTTCCCAACCCCGGCCTTGTGGAAGCTTCGGTGAGGCGTGAAGGGCTTAAAAATTTTACTTTCGAAAATCTTATTGGATCCCATCTTTTGAATCTTCTTTTTGGAAAGACAAATTGGGAGCTTTGTTATTGGAAGGAACAGAATGATGAGATCGATTACGTGATTACCCATCACAATGAACCCATTTTGGCGCTTGAGGTTAAAAGTGGTCGGCAAAAAAAGATTCCTCATAAACTTTTACTTAAAAAAGCAAATCTGGCTTGTCCCTTCATGGTCATTGGTCAAGAGGAAGCTCATCCATTGATGAGTACTCAATCGATTGATGATATTCTCAATTTAGTTTGATTTTTCTAGGATCGGCCTCAAGCTATTGGCCACACACACCGCCACCGCCAAGGCATCCGACGCGTTTTCTTCGGCGATTTGGGGGAGTTTTAAGAGGAGTTTGATCATCTGCTGTACTTGGGTTTTTTCGGCCCGCCCGTAGCCGACCACGGCTTTTTTCACCTCGAGGGGCGAGATCTCGTGCACTTCCAATCCATTCATTTGGGCGGCGAGAATCACGATGCCGCGCGTATGCGCGAGCTTGACCGTGCTCTGCACATTCTTCGCGTAGAAAATATCTTCGATGGCTAAAATTGTTGGATGAAATTGGCTAATGAGTTTTTGAACGGATTTGAAAATGTGCTCGAGCTTTCCAGGGAGGGTTTCGATTTTCTGGCAGTCGATGATGCCGTTATCAATATGGATTACCTGGCCCGATTTTTTTTTAATCAGACCGTAACCGGCAATGCGTGTGCCTGGGTCGATGCCTAGGATGATCATTGTTGGAATGGGCGCAGCAAGCAGCGCCCCTACGAGATTTTTTCCATTACATCTGCAGGGATATCAAAATTAGCGTACACTTTCTGGATATCGTCGTGATCTTCTAACGCTTCCATTAAGGCCAGCATTTTGGTGGCTTCTTCCAAATTCAGTTTGATGGTGTTTTCGGGGATCATGGCGATTTCAGCATGTGTGGGGTTTAGCCCTGCTTTGGCAAGAGCCTCTTTTACTTTTTCAAAATGCTGGGGGTCGGTTTCGACATCAAAAGTATCGTCGGCGTCTTTAATATCTTCAGCTCCGGCTTCCAGGGCGGTTTCCATCAACTTTTCTTCAGAGATTGTTTTTTTATCAAAGGAGAGTATGCCCTTTTTCTTAAAACCCCAGGAAACTGATCCTGCCTCACCCAGGTTCCCCCCTTTTTTGGACAGGATATTTCTTATTTCAGAGACGGTGCGATTTTTATTGTCTGTTAGCGATTCAATAATCAAGGCAACTCCTGCGGGGCCATAACCTTCGTACATGATTTCTTCGTAGTTTACCCCTTCCAGTTCCCCCGTTCCTTTTTTAATGGCGCGCTCAATATTGTCGTTGGGCATGCTTTGCGAGCGTGCACCGGCAATGGCGGTGCGGAGCCGGGGGTTTCCATTCGGATCGTCCCCGCCCATGCGGGCCGCGACGGTGATTTCTTTAATGAGTTTGGTGAAAAGCTGGCCGCGCTTGGCATCCGTTGCGCCTTTCTTGCGTTTAATGGTGGCCCATTTTGAATGTCCGGACATGATTGGCTCCTTCTAATGAGGCCAGTGGATTAACACAGCCCCAAAGCCTTTGCCAATCTCAATTTTGGGAGTGAAGCAGGGCTCTTAACCGATCCGGATAATTGGTAATAATGGCGCCTAGGGACTTGGAAAGCCAAGGGGTAAGTTCAGGTTTAATACTGTCTTTGTTATCCACATCCCACAGCCAAGTTCTTCTTTCCAGTTTACCAAATTGCTCCAGATGACTTTGTTTAAGCCAAAAAAGGGGGAGGTTCATGGTTTGAGGGTTGGCGCGAGCGATCCAGAAGTTTTGTTGTGTCGTCCTGTTTTTGGGCCAGATCAAATAGCCGCGTTTGATTTCGGGGGCCATTTTTTTGAAACGGATGAGATGGAGGGGATTGAAGGAGGAAATGTAAACCTGTTCGATCATTTTGAAATCTTTGATGAGTTTTAAGACGGCTTGTTCAATCCCATTGGTACGCAACCCCGTGGATTTGATTTCTACATTGATCACGGAAAATTTTTTGCCGAAGGCATCAAAAAAATAGGCCAATGTGGGAATTTTTTCTCCCTCGCCAAAATCCAGGGTTTTCAGTGTTTTTAGATTCTGTTTTTGAGTGATTAATTTCTGACCTGTCAGTCGGAAAAGTTCTTCGTCGTGAGTGATGATCACGTGCCCATCGGTTGTTAAAAAAACATCCAATTCAACACCATCAGCCCCAAGCGTTTCCGCCAAGGCAAAGGCCTTCATTGTATTTTCAGGAGCGTATCCAGAGGCACCACGATGGGCGAGAATGAAGGGTTTCATAATGAGTAAATCAGACACGACAGGGCATGAAGCGCTGCCGTTTCCGACCTTAAAATGAAGGGCCCCAGCCCCACACAATGATATCCCGATGCTTTTGCCAGACTTATCTCATGGTCGTCCCATCCTCCTTCGGGGCCAATCCATATTGAAAAAGGAGGAGGGGGTCTTTTTTTAAAGGCGGCTTTTAGGGGTTCCGGGGAACCTTTTTCACAGGCAAAAAAATTGATTTTTGTTGAAGAAGAATCCAGGGCTTTTTGGAAAGGAACCGAAGGGAAAATTTTTAAGGGAGTAATTCTTCCACACTGTTTTTGTGCTTCTTCGGCTATTTTTTGGATTCGATTCCATTTTGACTCCGACAATTCTTGCCGGACTGAATTTTGGGTGATAACCAAATGCACCGCTTCGACATTCAACTCCACCGCTTTTTGAATCACCCATTCCATTTTTTCGCTCTTGAGTAATGCCAGATACAAATGAATCGGATAGGGGGATGAAGGCGCTGGGATTTCTTGAAGGATATTCAGCTTTACCTCTTTGCCAATGGAGGCCACTTGAGCTTCAAAAAGTTTTCCATCCGGGGAGCTGATCCGGACACGTTCCCCTTCTTTGGCACGCAAGACACGGCTTAGATGATGGGCATTTTCCCCTGTGAGGAGAACGGTTTTATCTTGGATGTCGGTAGTGGGAATGAGGAATGTTTGCATATTAGGTAAGGGCGGCTTGCAAGCCGCCCTTACAATTAAGTTTTCTTTTAGAAAAGTTAAGGCTAACCTAACAAAAACCATGGCTGAAGATAAAGACCAATTTATTGTGGGGGTGGATTTGGGAGGTACGTATGTGCGTGCCGGTTTGGTTGATCGTATGGGGGAAATAACCCAAATGTCAAAACGGGCTGTGGATGAAATTCGCTCACAAAAAGCCGTTGTTGATCTGCTGATGGAACTTATGGGGACATTTCCCAAGGAAAAAGTGGCGGCGATTTCGCTGGGTGTCCCCGGCATTGTCAATGCGGCTATGGGTGTGGTGCATGCCTCTCCCCATTTTTCTGAGTGGAAGGATTTTGCCCTTCAGAAAGAAATCTTCAAAAACTTGAAAAAATCCGTGTTCATCGATAACGACGCCAATCGGATTGCCTTGGGAGAGCATTGGAAAGGCGCCGCACAGGAATGGGATACATTTTTAATGCTTACCCTGGGGACGGGTATCGGAGGGGCCATCATTATTAATTCACAGATTTTTCACGGCACGCACGGATTTACCGGCGAATTCGGGCATATCGTTGTTGAAGCATCGGGGCCTTCCTGTCCTTGTGGAGGCCGGGGATGCCTGGAAACTTTTGCTTCGGGCTCTGGGTTGGTGAGAAATTTGAAAGAAGTTTTTGAAAGTGACGAGGATTCTTTGGAGCTAAAGCCCATCGCCTCTTTGCTGGGCCAAGAAAGCTCCACAATAGTGGCAGGCCTTGCCAGCCAGGCCGAAAAAGGAAATCTTTTGGCCCGGGACATGTTCTTGAGGTTTGGCTATTATTTGGGTATTGGACTTGCCTCCCTTGTGAGTGCAACAGGCATCCAAAAAATTATTCTGGGAGGGGGCATCTCAGCATCATCCGGCCTTTTCTTAAATGAATGCCGCCAGGAAATGAAAAACCGCCTTTATGCCAAAACTTTTGAAGGGGTTGAAATCAGATTGGCCAAGCTGGGAGATAGGGCAGGCATTTTAGGTTCCGGCTTAGTTGCCCTCCAACATCTGAAGAAGTGAGGTGTATTCCTGTTTTTCCGCCGTTAGAAATCCTTTCAACCGCAAATCAGAGAGAGGTTTTGATCCGCGCTGGTTTAGCAAGCCAGCGATGATCTGTTTGCGTGTGAGTTCCTGCATAAAACCAAAGCTGACAACGGGGGATGAAGGAAGCGTAATTGAGGTGTGAATTTTTTTCAAATTTTTGACCCAGGGCAGAGAAATTTTTTCAAGCGATTGTGTGTCATGGGAATCCAAAAGCGCTAAGGCTTTTAACTCACCGGAGCTGATTCGCTTCAAGGTTGTCAAAATGCCATAGCTGGGTTTTATTTTTAGGTGAACTCCCGCGGGTAATGAAATATTTTTAAGGATGATCTTTTCAAAAAAAATTTGACCCAAAGGTTCCGGGCACCAGACATCATAAGTGCCAGGGGAAAGCGCTCCCGCATGGGAAAAAAGAGTGTATTCATTGGTGCCTCCTGATCCCAGGGTTTCTGTTTTGGCCAGTATTTCCATGGGGACCGTATTTTGTTCTTGAAGGTAGAATGCCAAACTTACAATTCCCATTTGAGGTTTGGTTTCACGGATTGTTTCCAAGGCCTCGTCAGCCTCTTCAAAATATTTCCCAACAAAATGCATGCCGGTTTTTTTTGAGAGGTCGTTTAAAAAGGCCTCAATAAAAGGATGGGCATCGGCATCAGAGCCTTCGCCACCGGGGTAGATAAAAAGAAAGGAGAGAGGTTTTGTTTGGGCGAACAGATGGGGAGTGCTCAAAGAAAAATAAAAAATGAGGCAAATAAAAATCCCCCTGTGTCCCCCTTTAATAAAGGGGGAAAAGAAGGGGGATTTGATCCTGCCATTCTTATTCTTTAACCCGGGTGACATAATCTCCCGATTCGGTTTTGATGGTGATTTTATCGCCCACTTCAATGAATTGGGGCACTTTAACGATTAAACCTGTCTCAATTTTGGCATTTTTGTAGCTTGAGGTGGCTGTTGCGGATTTCATGTTGGGTTCGGCTTCAATGACTTTAAAGCTTAAAGTTTGCGGGAACACCAGACCTACGGGTGTTGAGTCATGGAATGTCACATTCACCAAGCCTTCGGGTATTAAATAAAAGACATTGTTGCCCAAAAATTCTTTGTTGATTTGGATTTGCTCGTAATTTTCCATGTCCATGAAATGGTAGCCGCCGTCGTCATTATAGAGGAACTGCATGGATTTTTCGCGGAGGTCAACTTTTTCTAAAGTTTCTGTTGAAGAAAAGCGGAATTCTTTTTGGGTTCCATTTTTCAAATTGCGCATTTTAGCCTGGATGAAGGCACGCAAATTTCCGGGGGTTTTATGAACGGACTCAAGGCATTGCCACAAGAAACCATCCTTGTCGATGACCATGCCCGGACGAAGTTGACTGGCTTGAATTGACATAAGTTTGGGCGTTTTAACAGGAGGAGGGGAATTGTCAAGAGCTATATCCCCTTAAACCATTGAATAAACCTGGGGATTCCCGCTTCCAGTGGGATTTGGGGGTTATATCCCAAAATCTGGCGTGCCTTGCTTATGTCGGCATAAGTAATGGGCACATCACCGGGTTGTACGGGTTTGAAATCGAGTTTGGCTTTCTTGCCAGAGGCTTTTTCCAACAAATGAATCAAATCGAGAACGCTGGTGGTGGCAGATTCCCCTAAGTTGAAAATTTCGTATTTGGGTTGGGATGAGTTTTGAGTGATCCAATCAAGGCTTTTCATGACTCCTTCAATAATGTCATCCACATAAGTAAAATCACGACGAAAACTTCCGTCCCCCAAAATGGGAATGGACTTCCCTTCGTACATAAGCTCTGTAAATTTTCGTATGGCCAAATCGGGACGCTGGCGGGGGCCATAGACGGTGAAAAAACGCAAACAGGCAAAATTCATTTTATAAAGTTTATGATAGACATGGCATTGTAATTCATTGGCTCGTTTTGTTTGGGCATAAGGGGAATAGGGGAGATTGACCGGATCCGATTCGGCAAACGGAACCTTTGTATTAAGACCATAGACCGAAGAGGAAGACCCAAAAATAAAGTGATGAATTCCTGCCTGGCGGGAGGCTTCCAACAAAACAGTCGTTCCCAAGCCGTTGACGGTTTCATAGAGAATGGGGTCTTCGATGGAAGGTCTTACCCCGGCCATGGCGGCCAGATGAATGATGCCATCCGGTTTTTCTTTTTTGATGAGGGGGACTATGAAATCTTCGTTACAAATATCTCCTTGGTGGCATTCAAATTTTCCTTTAAGTTTTTTTGCTGTGGCTTCAATTTCACTCAAGTTTTTTCTTTTAAGAGCGGGGTCATAGAAATTGTTTAAATTATCGATGCCGATAATGCTGTGTCCCTTGCCAAGAAGGGCTTCGGCCAAATGGGACCCGATAAAACCTGCAGCGCCGGTGAGGAGTATTTTCATATTATTATCCCCTCTCCCTTGAGGGGAGAGGGTTAGGGAGAGGGTGATGATCGGGGCCACCCTCCCCTTAATCCCCTCCCCTCAAGGGAGGGGAATTGTGCATACATATAAATCCCTACATATAAAATCCATTGTCTGGGTGCAATGGATTTGATAACCCACTTAAATATGCCGAAAACAAAAACACTTGATCTCTCTATTATTGTCCCCTTTTTAAATGAAGAGGAAAACCTGGGGGAACTTTATCAGAATCTTGGAAGTGTTCTTCCTCCTCTGGGGCTTTCTTACGAGATTTTGCTTATTGATGATGGCTCTACCGACAAAAGTTTTGAGATCACCCAAAATCTGGCCAAAAAGGATTCCCATGTCAAAGTGATCCGCTTTACCCGTAATTTTGGACAAACGGCGGCGATGCAGGCCGGGTTTAAAGAAGCTTCCGGCCGTGTTTATATTACTTTGGATGCTGACAACCAAAATGACCCAAGGGATATTGGCAAGCTTTTGGAAAAAATGAAGGAAGGTTACGGGGTCGTTTCAGGATGGCGTAAAAATCGTCAGGACAAGTTTTTTTCTAGAAAGCTTCCTTCCAAAATGGCTAATTGGCTTATTTCAAAGGCCACGGGAGTGGCACTAAAGGATTATGGATGCACACTTAAAGCCTATGATGCCCGGTTTGTGGATGCCTTCACCCTTTATGGGGAAATGCACCGGTTTATTCCTGCCTATTGTTGTTATGCGGGGGCCAAAATCACGGAAATCCCGGTGAATCATTTGGCACGTACCAAGGGAGTTTCCAAATATGGTATGTCACGCATTGTGAAAGTGTTGCTCGATTTGTTTACGGTGAAATTTTTGGGCTCTTTTTTCACAAAACCCCTTTATCTTTTTGGCGGGCTTGGATTTAGTTTGAATGGTTTGGCCGTGTTGGCAGCCGGTTTTGTCTTGTATCAAAAATTTTATCACGATGTTTATGCCCACAGAAATCCTGTTTTGCTTTTGGCCGTTTTTTTATCGGTACTGGGGATGATGCTTATCATGATGGGGCTTATCGCTGAACTTCTTATGCGTACTTATCACGAATCCCAGGGAAAGACGGTGTATCTGATTCAGGAGAAGGTTAACTTTTAGAAAATCGAAATTCGAAGCACGAAATACGAAACAAATTCGAACATAAAAAATTCAAAATTTAAGCACTTGAATTTGGCATTTAAATATTGTTTCGAATTTCGACATTTGAATTTCGAATTTTTCTTATGTGCGGTATTTCCGGAATTCTCCACAAAAACAACAAGCCTGTTTCCCTTGAAATTTTGCAAAAAATGAATCGCACCCTTGCCCACCGTGGGCCGGATGATGAAGGGTATTTTGTCAAAGGCCCAGTGGGGTTGGCGCAGCGGCGTCTGGCCATTATCGATTTGTCCTCTGGTGGGCACCAACCCATGACCTCACCCGATGGCCGTTTTACCATTACCTTTAACGGAGAAATTTATAATTTTATCGAGCTTAAAGCCGGGTTAGAAAAAAAAGGGGTCCTCTTTTCCACGCGTTCTGATACCGAAGTGCTACTTCAACTTTACATTGCCGAGGGGAAATCCTGTTTATCCAAACTCAATGGCATGTTTGCCTTTTGCATTTGGGACGAACGCGATAAAAAACTTTTTGCGGCGCGCGATCGCATGGGGAAGAAGCCATTTTATTATTGGGATACGCCTGCTCATTTTGCCTTTGCCTCCGAGCCGAAGGCTTTTCGGCCCCATCCCGATTTTGCAAATCAGTTGGATGACGGGGCTCTTCAGCATTATTTTCAATATGAGTATGTCCCGGCGCCTTTTTCCATTTTTAAGGGGGTAAAAAAACTTCCCCAGGCCCATTTTTTGGAATGGGATGGGCATGGAATTACGATTGCTCCCTACTGGAATATTCCTCTTGGAAACCCTGTCTGTGAAGATGAAAATTCCATTGCCCCCAAACTTTTAGACCTTCTTGATAGCGCGGTGGAGGCAAGGTTAGTCAGTGATGTGCCCCTTGGGGTTTTTCTTTCGGGAGGAATCGATTCGTCTGCTGTTGTGGGATTGATGGCCCGCCATCATCCGGGAAAAGATATCAAAACTTTCTCCATTGGTTTTGAGGAAAAGTCTTTTGACGAAACTTCTTATGCGCGTCTTGTGGCCAAAAAATTTGGCACCGATCACCATGAACAAATTTTAACACCGCATAAGATGATTGAGATTCTTCCTAATGTACTTTCCGTGTTAGATGAACCTTTTGCCGATTACTCAATCATCCCTACTTATCTGCTCTCCGCTTTTACTCGTAACCATGTCACGGTGGCCTTGGGAGGGGATGGGGGTGATGAGCTTTTTGCGGGTTACCCCACTTTTTTTGCAGGGCATGTTGCCCAGTGGTTTTGGAAGCTGCCATCGGCACTTCAAAAAATAATTGTTGGGGCCGGAAATGCCCTGCCTGTTTCGGATAAGGACATGAGTTTTGAATTTAAATTGAAGCAGTTTCTCTACGGAGCCTCGTTCCCGCCCGTGATCCGCAATCAGGTTTGGTTGGGGGCGTTTCATCAAGGGGAGCAGGAGAGATTGTTCGTAGGGGCGGGGTTGCCGTGCCCTGGGCGGGGGAACCCCGCCCCTACGAATCCATTGGATCTGGTTGTCGAAACCATGCGCCATTGTCCTTCGGTTCATCCCGGGGAACGCATGCTCTACTTCTACCAAAAATTTTATTTGTGTGATGACATCCTTGTCAAAGCCGATCGCGCCTCGATGGCGCATTCCCTTGAAGTTCGTGCCCCCTTTTTGGACGTCAATGTTGTGGAATATGCTTCACGTATTCCTTACAACCTGAAACTTAAAGGGACAAAAACAAAATATATTTTGAAAAAGGCCCTGGAAAAAATCCTCCCCTCCGAAATTCTCTATCGCCCTAAAAAAGGTTTTGGGATTCCCATTTCCCTTTGGCTTAAAACGGAGTTGAAACAAGAAATGTTGCGGGTGTTAGATCCCCAAAAAATTCGCAAAAACGGGTTGTTTAATCCTGAATTTATTACCCGTTTGGTCAAAGACCATCTGGATGGCAAGAAAAATAACCGCAAACAGCTTTTTTCCCTGCTTATGTTCCAATGGTGGAGGGAGAGGTATTTGGAGTTCTCAAACTGACCCGGTACGACCTTGGGCTTGAACTTGTGTTTGGGAATATAAAAGCTCAGCCGGGATTTTTTTGAATTCTTGCCAAAAACGTTCCATCAAAAGCTGATGCCCGATGGTGATGCGCAAAAATCCATCCATGTTGGTAAGTCCGCTTCTTATAAAGACATCGTGTTTTTCAAGAAAACGGGCAACCTCCAAAGGCTTGGCTACTTCAACAAAAAGATAGTTGGCCATGGTGTCTACCACAAAAAGTCCCAAATTTTTCAGCTTGGGGGTAATCCATTCACGCGCTGTTTTTATTTCAAAGACGGAACGCTCGGTGTATTCGACATCATCTAAGGCTGCGCAAGCGGCTACTTGAGTGAGCGAATTGATTTTGCCCAGACGAACCTTGTTGATGGGGGCCATGGTTTCTGGTTGGGCCAGAAGATAGCCACAACGAAGTCCCGCCAACCCAAAAGCCTTGGAAAAAGATCGTGAAATAATCAAATGGGGATGATTTTTTATGAGGCAAGCAACAGTTGCATTGCAAAATTCAAAATAAGCTTCATCGACAATGACCAGGCTTTTGGACGCCGTTTTCAAAAGGGTTTCGATGTTTTCCTTGGAATAAAGACTTTGGGTCAAGGGATTTACAATATAAATAATTTTTGCTTTTTCTGTGATTGCTTCGATAAGTTTATCTATAGAGGGCAGCGTTAAAGTATCCCCAAAAACAGGCTTGATAGTTGCATCGCAGGCTTGGGCATACACTCGAAAATGATCGTAAGTGGGCATGGCAATCACTACTTCGTCACCGGGTTCTAGGTAAGCTTTGCAAATGGTTTCCAACCCATGGTCTGATCCGTTAAATGTTTGAATAAATGAAGTTGGATATTTGACGTATTCAGCCAGTTTCTCATGCAAAGTTGTGCATGAAATATCGGGATACCAATTTAAGGGATATTTTTGAACAAACTCGACAAGGACGGCACTGACTCGGGGAGAGGGCGTTATACTTAATTCGTTGGAATCAAGCTTCATCACCTTGGTGGAGTGCTCAAAGAGATAGCTCGTGTTTTTCCCGCTAATGTAGGGAACGAGTTTTTCAACCGATTTTTTTGCCCTGACCATTAGTTGAGAACCTTCCTAGACTAAAATCCTTTTTTAAATAAGTAAGGAAGGTCCCTATATTGCTTTTTTTATTCTCTTTGGCAAATTGAATTTATTCTGCGTTGGTTAGCCTAGGACACGAGTCTTGGTTTGGGCGATGTCAAATTTTTAGTTGAAATTATCTGACAGCTCTGCATTTTTTTCATATCAAGCAGCCTTTTTTATCTCTTTCATCTGTTGCTGTTGA